>JBAVBF010000192.1:0-6919 GCA_049586115.1 Thermoanaerobaculia bacterium
GTCAACGCAGCGCCGATCCAACATAGGAAGAGACGGAGGCGCGCATTCGCCGCGAGGCGGAAGACGAAGTGAAAGACCGCGCTGATCACGGGCCAGTTGAAGACGATGCCGGCGGCGACGAGCGCGAGGAGAACCAGGAAAAACTCGCGCGTGCGGAAGCGGCGCTGCGCGATCGCGCGGAAAAGCAGCGCGAACCAGGAGGCGATGCCGAGGATGCCGGCGAAGCCGGTGATCGATTCGGCCGTGGCGGGTCCCCACGGTTTGTCGCGCGGCGCGTGGCCGTAGAAATTCGGCTGGAATGTGCCGATGGCCGATGCGAAATCGGAGAACGGCGGCTCCTCGTTTGCGTGAACCTGCAGCTCCTGAAACCGCTGCGACTTCTTCACCGTCTCCGCGAACGTGGCGATGAACGGCGATGCCAGCAATGCCGCTACGAAGATCGCGAATGCGGCCAATGCGAGCGAGCGGATCGCGTCGCGCGGCATCGCCGCGCGTTCGACGAATGCGACCCACAGCGCGAACAGTCCTCCGAAAAATGTGATGTGCGTGACCGTCTCCGGATGACCGCCGTAGAGCATCACCGTCCAGACGATGACCGCGAAGAGAAATCGCCGGTACGTGCGCTGCTCGATCAACAGCTCGATCGCCAGGAACGCGAACGGCAGCCATACCGCGACGGTGACGATCGGAAAGTGCAGCCAGGTGATGCAGAAACTGCAGAACGCAAACGCGATCGCGCCGATCGCGGACGGCAATTCGTCGTAGCGGCGCCGGCAGAAGAGATACATCCCCGTCAGCGCGATCAACAATTTCATCGCCGCCTCGGCGGTCATCGCGTAACCGAGCGGCAGCGGCAGCGCGAGAATGCGCAGCGGCGACATCGCGGAGCTCTGGCCGTTGGCGAGCAGCGGATAGCCGCAGCCGGCCAGCGCGTTCCAGAGCGGGAAGTGCAGCGACCGCCACGCCTCGCGCGCCTGATGCGCCCACGGCACGATCTGCATGGCCAGATCGTTCATCTCCGGATTCGAGAGCAGCCGCAGCTTGTTCCAGTTTCCCCACGGCGGCAGGATGTTAATGAAGTCGACCGGGACGTTGACGTAACGCCCGGTCATCGGCCGGAAGAGGTAAATCAAAACGAGCGCGTAGAAGAATGCGGCCACGCGCCGCGGCAGCGCGTCACGGACCGCCGGAATCCACCGCCGGGCGCAGGCGATCGCGATCGCGTAAAGCACGCCGGTGTAGATCCAGGTGGCGTTGAACACGGGCGCGGATCATAAAGCAGAGGAGCGCGGCGGCGGTGAGGAGGGAAATGATCGACGCGATGCGGAACGGGACGTCGACGTAACGAATGCGAACGATGGTGCGGCCCGCGGGAACGACGAATGAAAGAAAGGGTTCGCCTGTCATCCTGAGCCGCCGAAGGACGGTCGAAGGACCTCCAGCTGCTAACCGCGGCTCAGATGACAACCGCCACGATCGCGACCAGCCAACGCTGCTCTTGATGATCGTTTCCCTCGCTGCATCGACGTCGAGCGTGTACGCATCGCCGCTCGCGCGAGTGATCACGACGCGCGCGCCATCCGCGAAGAAGCGCGGCTTCACGTGCAGGTTTTCGTAGAGCCGTCCATCGGGACCGGCGTAGCGGAGAACATAGCGCGCGGTATCCGTGATCTCGCGATCCGGTTCGGTCATCAGCCAGCGCACGTTCAGGCGATCGAGCATCGGCGTCGAATCGTCGTTCCACTTCTTGTAGTAGTCGTGCGAGATCCAATCGCCGATGAAGTGAACGTACGTCGCCGGCTCCATCGGATCGTGAATGCGCGCGTCTTCGATGCCGAACATCGCGTTCGTATTGGGAAAGAGAACGCCGCCGATGCCGGCCACGCGATCGAATCCGGGCCGGTGGTAGCGCAGAACCGCGTCGATGAGCGGCGTGCGCGGGTAGAACGTGTCGATCGGAAATGCCGAGTTCCAGCCGATCGTCAGCGGCCACATCTCGGCAATCGCTGCGACGACGAGCAGCAGCGACGCAACCCTTCCCATCCTGGGCATGAGCGCAACCGCCGCGATGACGAGCACAATCGCGCTCGGGATGATGGAGACGAGCCCGTCGTGACGCGCGACGGCGCTCGGGAACGGCGTCCGCATCACGATGATGACGACCAGCAGTGCCGCCGACGCCAATCCGATCGCGAACGGAATCGTGCGCATCCGATTCAACGCCGCGGCGATCAGCACCGCGAGGATCCACGCGAAGAGAAAGCGGAGCCGCGCGTTGGCAGCCAGTCCGATGATCGCGTGCATCGCGGCAACGGCCGGTTTCACGTTCGCGAGGAGGATGAAGATCGCGATCGCCGCGATGACGAAGAAGACTTCGCGCTCGCGAAACCGTCGCCGCGCAATCGCATCGCTGGCGATGGCGATGATCGAAGCGATGCCGAGGATGCCGGCGAACCCCGTCACGGCCTCGGCGCCGGCCGGACCCCACGGATTGCCGGGCCGCGTTCCATACAACCGCGGTTGCACGAGCAGCGCAAGCGATGTCGCGTCGGAGAACGGCATCGCGGCGTCACCCTTTTTCACATCCTCGAATCGCGTCGAGCTCCGCACGTTCCCGGCGAACGGAACGATCATCGGCAGCGCCAGCAGAAAAGCCACAACGCCCGCCCCGGCCAGTGCCGGCAGGAACGCGCGCTGCTTTTCGACGATCACGATCCAGAGCACGTATGCGATCGCGAAGAAGAGGATGTGCACGGCCGTCTCCGGATGCCCGCAGAAGACGACCGTCGCGCCGATCGCAGCCGTCATCGCGAAGCGCGGGTACGTTCTCCGCTCCACCATCAGATCGATCTGGTACAGCACCGCCGGCAGAAAACAGGCCGCGGTGCTCTGCGCGAAGTGCAGCCAGACCACGACGAATGGGCCGAAGCCATACGCGATCGCGGCGATGCTGCTCGGCAAGACGCCGTAACGCCGCCGGCAATAGAGAAACGTAAACGTCAACGCGACGAGCATCTTCATCGCCGCCTCGAACGTCATCGCGTAGCCGAGCGGCAGCGGCAGCGCGAGCATCCGCAGCGGCGAAAACGCCGCGCTCTGCGCGTTGGCGAGCAGCGGATAGCCGCAGCCGGCCAGCGCGTTCCACAGCGGCGCGTGCCCGCTCAGCCAGGAGTTACGCACCTGAAGAGCCCACGGCACAAGCTGCATCACGACGTCCTGCGTCTCCCCGTTCATCACCGTGTACTTCGTCATCCCCGGCGCCGACGCCGACCACGGCGCGATGAGTTTCGGGATGTCGGTGGCGACGCAGACATACGGCCCGGTCATCGCCTTGAACAGGAAGATGAGGACGAGCGCGTAAAACAAAACCGCGACCCGCTTCGGCAGCGGATTGCCGCCGCGCCGCGCGAGCGCAACGGCGATCGCGTAGACGGCGGCAACGTAGAGGAAGGTGGGATTCAACGAAGGGGATGGTAGCGCGCCACTGTCATCCTGAGCCGCCGGAGCCGCGAAGCGGCGTAGGACGGTCGAAGGACCCCCTCAGTGCTTGCATCGTGATTTACCGCCGCCCGCCCTGGTTAACAGGAAGGGGGTCCTTCGACCGTCCTCCGCTTCGCTCCGGCGGCTCAGGATGACAGGCGCGCTAGTGCGTCGCGTCGTTGTCCATGCCGAGGAAGGTGAGAACGGGAACGCCGGCCACCTGCTCGAAGCGTTGTCCGTACGACTTGATCGCGCCCGACTGCTCGTCGAGAAAGATCCGTTCGACGCGGAAGAGCGGGACGAACATCGTGATCAGGTCGAGGTCGGGTTCCTCGTTGCGCGCGATCTGGTGGATCCAGTCCTCGAACGAATCGAGGTTGATGCCGCGCATCGTCACGCCGGCCGGCGAGAGCGCGGCCAGCACGCCGAAGAACTTCTCCTTCGGATTGACGAGGTTGAGGATGATCAGCGCGGACGGCGCGAAACCTTCGATCATGATTTTTCGCTCAGTTCGATGAGCACGCCGTTGCCCGCGGCCGGATGGAGAAAGGCCACGCGGCAGCCGTGCGCGCCCGGCACCGGCGACTCGTTGATGAGCCGGTAGCCGAGCGATTTCAGGCGCGACAGATGCGCTTCGATGTCGTCGACGCGAAAGCAGATGTGGTGGATCCCTTCGCCGCGTTTCTCGATGAACTTTGCAACGGTCGATTCGGGACCGGTCGGTTCGAGCAACTCGATATTTGAATCGCCGGCGGACAGGAACGCCGTCTTCACCCCCTGCGTCGTCACGGTCTCGACGTGATCGACGGTGAGGCCGAGCGCTTCGTAAATTTTCGCGGAGTCGAGCGATTTCACCGCGATGCCGATGTGGTCGAGCGTCGGTTTGTTCATCAGACTCCTTTCACGTCCGCGCCCCAGATGTGTTTGTGCAATTGCGTCTGCAGCCGCGCCGGGACGCGGTCGGCGAGCATCATTTCTGCCAATGCCTTGAGCTCGATCTCGCCCCAGACCGGCGAGAAGAGGATCGTGCGTCCAGCCAGATTGCGCTGCGCAATCACACGTCGCGCCCAGTCGTAATCGGCGCGATCGGCGATGACGAACTTGATCTCATCGTGCGGTTTGAGTTTGTCGAGATTCGGCCAGTAGTTCTTTTCCGCCTCGCCGGAGCCGGGACATTTCAAGTCGAGGATGATCGCCGCGCGGCGATCCACCGGCTCGATGTCGATCGATCCGGAAGTCTCGACCAGCACCTCGAATCCGCCGTCGCAAAGCCGCGCGATCAGATCGAACGCTTCCTTCTGCGCCAGCGGCTCGCCTCCGGTGACTTCGACGAGCTCGCATCCGTAGCTCTTCACGCGCGCGATCACGTCATCGATCGCAATCTTCTCGCCGCCCGTGAATGTGTACTCGGAGTCGCACCAGCGGCAGCGCAGATTGCAGCCGGCCAGCCGCACGAAAACACACGGGCGCCCGGCGTGCGTCGACTCGCCCTGAATGCTGTGGAAGATTTCGGTGACGCGAAGCATCGCCGCGAATCATGCGCGATCGGCGCTTGCGGCACAATTGCCCGCGTGCCCGAATCCGTTCCCATCGCTGACTACGCCGCCATCGGTTGCACGCGCTCCGTGGCGCTCATCTCGCGCGGCGGCTCGATCGACTGGCTGTGCTGGCCGCGTTTCGATTCGTCGTCAATCTTCGGACGGCTGCTCGACGTCGAGAAAGGCGGCTTTTTCGCCATCCATCCCGCGGTCGAACACAAAGCACACCGCCGTTATCTCGACGGCACCAACGTCATCGAGACGACCTTCACGACAACCTCCGGCACCGCGCGCCTGCTCGACCTCATGCCAGTCATGACCGAGGATGAGAAGAGAAAAACGCTGACACCGTTCCGGCAACTGCTGCGCCGCATCGAGGTGATCGACGGCGAGCTGCCGATCGAAGTCCTCTACAGACCGCGCCCCGATTACGCCCGCATCACTCCTCGGCTTCAACAACGCGGCGACTCGATCCACTGCGGTTGGGGAGCGCGCGTGCTCAACCTTCGCAGCGATGCGAAGTTCGAGATCGACGACGGCACTGCGACGTCGCACATCACGTTGAAAGCCGGCGAATCGCGCACATTCGCCCTCGGCTTCGACGATCACACGCCGGCCGTTCTCCCCTCGATCACGGACGACGCAATCGAGCGCACCGTGAACTTCTGGCGCGACTGGTCGTCGCAACTGACCTACGACGGTCCGCATCGCGCGCTCGTTCTCCGTTCCGCACTCGTCCTGAAATTGCTGACCTACGCCCCGACGGGCGCCATCGTCGCCGCGCCGACCACGTCGCTTCCCGAGTCGATCGGCAGCGTCCGCAACTGGGACTATCGCTACTGCTGGCTGCGCGATGCGTCGTGGACCGTGACCGCGCTTTACGACTGCGGCTTCGCGAACGAAGGCGCCGCGTTTCTCGATTGGCTGCTCTACTCCACGCGTCTCACGCATCCGCACCTGCAGATGCTGTACGACGTCTTCGGCGAGGCGCGCGTGCCCGAAAAAACGCTCGATCATCTGGCTGGGTATCGCGGTTCGCGTCCCGTCCGCATCGGCAACGACGCCCACGGCCAATTCCAGCTCGACGTCTACGGCGAGCTCCTCGGCGCGGTCGAAGAAGCAACGCGCCGCGGTGAAGATCTCGATCGCGACGTGCAACATCTCATCCGCCGCCTCACCGAGATCGTCTGCGAACGCTGGCAGGAACCCGACGCCGGCATCTGGGAAAAACGGGGCGGTGTGCGCCAGCACGTGCACGGCAAGGTCATGGCGTGGTCCGCGCTCGACAGCGCGCAACGCATCGCCAAACGCTGCCACGTGAAGATCGACGACGCGCGGATCGAAAAGGCGAAGGCCGCGATCAAGGAAGAGGTGATGTCGCGCGGCTTCAGCGCGCGACGCAACAGTTTCACCGGCATCTTCGACGATGAGGAAGTCGACGCCAGCCTGCTCTTCATCGCGCGCGTCGGTTTCATCGATCCCACCGACCCGCGCATGCTCGGCACCATCGAGGCGATCCGCACCGAGCTGGGTCACGCCGATCTGATCTACCGCTACGACACCCGCGAAACCGACGACGGCCTGCCGTCCGGCGAGGGCGCCTTCCTCGCCTGCAGCTTCTGGCTCGTCGAAGCGCTGGCGCTGGCCGGCCGCGTCGATGAAGCGCGCACGCTTTTCGACGACATCGCCCGCCGCGGAAACGACGTCGGTCTGTTTTCGGAGGAGATCGACGTGCACAGCGGCGAGATGCTCGGCAACTTCCCGCAGGCGCTGACTCACATCGCGCTGATGACGGCCGCGCTATGTCTCGCGCAGGCGGAGGAAAAGGGAAAAGCGGAGCCGCGTGCGACGTGACGCTGTCATCCTGAGCCGCCGAAGGACGGTCGAAGGACCCCCTCAGT
>JBAVBF010000193.1:0-1845 GCA_049586115.1 Thermoanaerobaculia bacterium
GTCATCAACGTCGCGGGACACCGCCTGGGCACCAAGGAACTGGAATCCGCGTGCCTCACCATTCCGGAAAGCGCGGAAGCCGCCGTCGTTCCGGTTGTCGATGAAGTGAAAGGCCGGGTACCGGAAATCTATGTTTCGCTGAAACCAGGCGTGACGCCGAGCAAAGCGGTAACCGACAAAATCATCTCCACTATCGAAACCATGATCGGAAAAATCGCCCGCCCCAACAAAATCCACCTGGTGCCGGACATGCCCAAAACGCGCTCCGGCAAAATCATGCGCCGCGTCCTGGCCGCCATCTCCAACAACCTCGATACCGGCGACATCACCACCCTCGCCAATCCCGATGTCGTCGCGCAAATCCGCGAAATGGTGCAAGGCCGCGGCGTCGGCCCACTAAAAGACGGCCCCGCAGACATCAAGCTCTTCGGCCAGGAAAACTAATTCAGGCCTTTGCTATTTTTTTAAACGTTTGACTGCAGTTCACCTAAAAACTGCCAAACCAGCGATTCGTCATTCCTCACCCGCCGCCTCTCCGGCGGGTGAGGAACCTGCTGTTTGGTACAACGTCGCGGTTTTACTGCTGTTCGGGAGCGGTCTTCGCCGGAGCATCTGATTTTGCTCTGGGCTTTTCCTGCGGCGATGTTTTCATTTTCGTTTTTGCAGGCTCGGCGTCCGCAGGTGGCGCAACTTTGTGCTTGGCTTTTGCAGGATCCGCAGTAGTTACCGCGGTCTTCTCTTTAGTCTTCCCTGCTTCCGTTCCCGCGACTGCTGCCGGTTTTTCTTTGCCCTTCGATGATTCATTAGTCTTTATGGTCAGTTTCGCAACCGGTTGAGCAGTTGGCTTCGGAGCCGGCGTGACGCTGACCGGTGCTGGTGTCGGCGCCTGCTTCACAGCTTCCGCAGGCACAGCCACCGCTTGGGCAGCGCCAGGCTGCGAGTTGTTTATCTGCGGTGCCACATTTGCAGCACCAGCTCCCGTCCCGCAACGCGCCTGAATCTCCTCCAGCAATTCCGCGTCAATCAACGCACCCTGCCAGCGCGCCGAACAAACCTGCGCCGCCGATAATCCCGTCGCGCCATGCAAATCCGCACCAGTCAGACTGGCGCCGTCGATTTCTGCGCCGCGCAACAGCGCGCCGCCCAGAAACGCTCCGCGCAAATCTGCATTCTTCATATCGGCATCCAATAGAATCGCGCCCTTCAAGTTCGCTCCCGATATATTTGCCGCGCCCAGCTTGGCGGACGACAAATCGGCCTCCTGCAGGTTGGCGAAAGAAAGCACCGCGCGATCCATCTTGGTATCGCGCAAATCGGTCCGCGACAAATCCGTCCTCTGTAGATGCGCACCGCGCAGCGTTACCGCATACAACGAAGCGCCGCCCAGCTTGGCATTCGACAAATCCGCATTGTCAAAATTTCCGTAAGAAAGATCGGCGCCGCGCAAATCAGTGGAAACAAACTTGGCGCCCACGGCGTCAGCCGACACGAAAACCGCCTTGTTAGCCTGTGCGCGATCCAGATTGGCGGAGCGCAGCGTCGCCTCCCGCAGATTAGCCCCGCGCAGATCGGCCTCGGAAAAATACGCGCCTTCCAGATCGGCCCTCCACAGCTTGGCATTCACCAAAAACGACCGGTACGCGCGCGCAAATCGCAAATTCATTTGATTCAGCCGCGCTCCGGGCACCGCTGCAATCGCGTCTTCCGTCCAGTTCCCCTTAGCCGGCGGCGTGGAAATCACCGCTTCGGTCAGGTCCGCATACGGCCGGTATCCCACGGATTGAAACATCTGCGAAGCCCAGCGCAGCATGCTCGCCGACGAGTGCTCGGGAGCCACATCGGCGT
>JBAVBF010000194.1:0-1843 GCA_049586115.1 Thermoanaerobaculia bacterium
TGCGGCTGATGCGGCCGTACGTCGGTTTGAGTCCGACCACGCCGCAGAGCGCGGCCGGCTGGCGCACGGAACCGCCGGTCTCAGAACCAAGGGCGGCGGGCACCATGCGCGCGGCGACGGCGACGGCAGAACCGCCCGATGAGCCGCCGGGCACGCGCGACGGATCCCACGGATTGCGCGCCGGACCGAACGCCGAATGTTCGGTCGACGAGCCCATCGCGAATTCGTCGAGATTCGTTTTGCCGGCGATGCTGCAACCGTTCGCACGCAAACGCGCGACCGCCGTCGCATCGAACGGCGAACGGAAGCTGGTGAGGATTCGCGACGCGCAGGTCGTCGGCATGTCGGTGGTGACGATGTTGTCCTTCACCGCGACCGGCATGCCCTCGGCCACGTTTCGTGCGACATGGAGAAATGCATTCAGCTTCGGATTGAGGCGATCGATCGCGGCGAGCGACGCCGCGGCCAGCTCCTTGCCGCTCGCCTGCGCTTTCGCTTCATGCCACGGCAGGTTCAGAAGATCAGTCACCGATCACCTTCGGGACGATGAAGTGCCCGTCGTCGCTGAAGGCGGGCGCATTCGCGGCAATGGCCACGCGATCTACGGGCGGACACGGCACGTCGTCGCGCAACGGAGTCGATTCCGCGGCGGCGGTCCACTCGAATCCGGCGACATCGACTTCGCGGAGCTGGTCGATGTACGACAGGATCTTCGTCATCTCCCCCGCCATCCGCTGCAACGCCGGCTCGTCGAACTCCAGGTGCGCCAGGTCGGCGATGCGCTTCGCTTCGACGGCATCGATCTTCATGGGCGGTGAGTGTAACCGCGCGCGGCACTGTTTTCGCTTCGTGCGATGCATGCCGCTGCATGTGATGACCTACAACATCAAAGGTCATGGCGCGCTGCTGCGTCCTCGGCATCTCGAGCGGATTGCCGAGGTGATCCGGGAGACGAAACCGGACATCGTGGGCGTGCAGGAGATGCATCGCGGAACGTGGAAGGCGCGTTTTCGCGATCAGGCGGCGGAGCTGGAGCGGCTCACCGGCATGCAGCTTTTCTTCGGGCGCGCGATGGGCAACGGCAGCAGCGAATACGGCAACGCGGTGCTGACGCGCGGAACGATCGTCGATACGCGTATCGATCCGCTGCCGGGCAAGGGTGAGCCGCGGTCGATGCTCGGCGCGACGATCGACGTCGGTGGCGTCCGGCTCGTCGCGTACGTCACGCATCTCGCGGCGTGGGCGCGATTCGGATCGCGTACGCGGCTGCTGCAAACCGAAGAGGTTGCGCGCCTGGTAGCGAAATCGGAGTTGCCGTTCGTGCTGATGGGCGACTTCAACACCAATCCGAGCAGCAAGGAGCTGCGCGTGTTTCACGACGGAACGATCGTCACGTCGTGCTTCGCCGGGAAGATCGTCACGCATCGCGCCACGAAGCAATGCCTCGACTACATCTTCACCGATCCGTCGTGGACGATCCGCGATGCGCGCGTGATCGCGCGCGGACCGTCCGATCACTGGCCGCTTCTCGCCGCGATCGAGCGGAACGGCTGACGATGCACGTTCATCCGCTCGCCACCGCGATCATTTTTCTGACCGCGCTCGTTCTCGGCTACTTCGTCTGGTCGCGGATGCGGCGCACGCGCATCACGCTGATTCTGCCGCGCGACTACGATCTCGCGTCCGTCTTCCGGTCGTTCGCCGCGTTGACGTGGGGACACGTGACCGAGGGAAATCGCGTGACGATCGTGCAGAACAGCGGCTTCTTCGACGCGATGCTCGACGACGCGGCGCGCGCGACGCACAGCATCCATCTCGAGACGTTTCTGTGGCGCGACAGCGC
>JBAVBF010000195.1:0-1624 GCA_049586115.1 Thermoanaerobaculia bacterium
GCGTACGTCTTTTCGCCGCCGTCCGTTCCGTTTCGACCCACGCCTCGATTCCCGGCACGCTGCAGCGCGGAATCTTTTCGCCGAGGACTTCTTCGATCTGGCGGACCATCGGCAGGTCCTGCCATGACGCGATCGTCGACACGATCCCCAGCGCCGCGCCGCGCGCGGTGCGGCCGGCACGATGGACGTAGTCGTCGACATTTTCGGGAATGTCGAAATTGATGACGTGCTCGATGCCCGGCACATCAATCCCTCGGCCTGCGATGTCCGTGGCGACGAGGATGCGGTGCTGCCCCTTGCGGAATCCCGCCAGCGCTTCGACGCGGCGTCCCTGCGAACGGTCGGCGTGAATGCGCGACACCGGATGTCCGCGCCGCTGGAGGATGTGGTACAGCCACTCCGCGTCGATCTTGCGCCGCACAAAGACGAGCGTGCTGCCCAACTCCTCGGTCAGCAGCGCGAGCAGGCAGTTGCGCTTGTCCTCTTCCTTGACGACGTACAACCGGTGCGTGATGCCGATCGCCGCGCCGCCCTCGGGTGTGATGTCGATGCGCACCGGATCGCGCATGAACTCTTTCGCGATCATCTCGATCGAGTCGGGCATCGTCGCCGAGAACATCATCGTGCGGCGGTTGCGCGGCAGCAGGCGAAGGATCTCGCGCATCTGCGGGAGAAAGCCGAGGTCGAGCATGTGGTCGGCTTCGTCGAGCACGAGCTCTTCGATTTCGTCGAGCTTCACGTGACGCTGCCGGACGTGATCGAGCAAACGTCCGGGCGTGGCCACGATGATGTCGGGGACGTTGCGCAACGCATCCGTCTGCGGATTCATCTTCACGCCGCCGATGACGCAGGCGGTTTTGAGATCGTGATTGACGCCGAAGACGTCAAGGAACGCTTTCGTCTGCAGCGCGATCTCGCGCGTCGGCGAAAGGATCAGGCCGCGAACGCCGCGTCCGTGCGTGAGGCGTTCCGCGAGCGGCAGCGAGAATGCTGCGGTCTTGCCGGAGCCGGTCTGCGCCAAGCCGATGATGTCTTTGCCTTCGAGCGCGAGCGGGATGACCTCGGCCTGGATGGGAGTCGGATTCTGAAAGCCGATCTTCTCGATGATGCCGAGGATCGGAGCGCTCAGGCCGAGGGTGGAGAATGATTTGTCGGTCGTCGAGACCGGGTGCTGCGGGATAGCGTAAGAATCCATTCAGTAAAACACTTTCCTATAAACCGCGACGTTGATCGCGATGACGAACGCGGCGATGGCGAATTCCATCCCGCGGGTGAGACCGTTCGGGTAGATCACGCGGAAGATGTGATGCGCGACGAAGCCGTCATCATACCCAGCCGCGCCCGCTCTGCGCAGAAGCACGTTCTCGAGGATCGTGAGCGGACAGATCCACCCGCCGATCTCGATGAGCGCTCCCCACAACGCGGCCGGGAGATGAATCCACTTCAGCACCGGCCAGCGCAGCACGAGAAATCCGCCCGCGATGACGAAGACAATGAACGCGAAGTGGATGACCGCGACGGCGGTGGCGAGGGTTTGGTAGAGCATGTTCTTGTTGGTAGACATTGTCATCCTGAGCCGCCGGAGCTGCGGAGCAGCGCAGGACGGTCGAAGGACCCCCTCAGC
>JBAVBF010000196.1:0-7004 GCA_049586115.1 Thermoanaerobaculia bacterium
ATCTGGGCCTCGATCGCCACGGCCATGCGGCTCTGGCGCAACGCGCCCGAGGTGCTGACCACGATCCTGCTCAACTTCATTGCCATCCATCTGCTCGGATATGCGGTCAACGGACCGCTGCAGGAAGCGAGCGGAAAGTATCCGCAGAGCGATGCGGTGCCGATGACGTCCATGCTGCCGACGCTCGGCGATCTGCACGCGGGAATCGTGATCGCCGTCGCGGCCGCGATCGCCGCCTGGTTTCTGCTCTACCGAACATCGGAAGGACTTCGACTCCGCGCCAGCGGGTTCAATCGCAGCGCCGCGCAATGGGCCGGCGTCAACGTCAACGCGCAACTCGTCCGCGCGATGGCCATCTCCGGCGCGATGGCCGGCCTCGCCGGCGGCATCGAGCTGCTCGGCGTCACACACCGCCTTTTCGAACGTTTCGCCGCCGGCTACGGCTACGCCGGAATCGCGGTCGCCCTCCTCGCGCAACTCCATCCCCTCGGCACGCTCGCCTCGGCGTTCTTCTTCGGAGCACTGACCACGGGTGCCGGAGAATTGCAACGAACGGCAGGGATTTCATCAACCGTCGCGACTTTCGGACAGGCGATCGTGATCCTGGTGATGATCGTCTTCACAAGACGCAACCGGAGCGCCGGCGGCCCGGCCAGCGGCCGGCGCTACGCACGGAAGTTGAGCCATGACTAACCAACTCCTCGCCGCCATCCCGCTCGCGATCGTCGCTTCGACGCCGCTGCTGCTCGCCGTGCTCGGCGAGCTCGTCGTCGAACGCGCCGGCATGATCAACCTCGGCATCGAAGGGATGATGCTCACCGCCGCGATGACCGCCGTCATCTCCGCGCAACTGACGCACAGCGTGATCCTCGGCTTCCTCGGCGGCATCGCCGGCGCTGCGCTCGTCGGCGCGCTCTTCGGACTCTTCGCCCTTCGTTTCGCCGCCGACCAGATCGTCACCGGAACCGCGATCGTGCTCCTCGCGCAAGGCCTGACCGGTTTCGTCTACCGCGAGCTGCAGCAGGACGACATCTTCAATCAGCCGATCCCGCGACTCGGCATCGACGTCATCGTGCCGCTGGCCTGGATCGTCATTCCAATCGCACTGGCGTTTCTGCTCTGGAGAACGCGATTCGGACTTCGCCTCCGCGCCTGCGGCGAACTTCCCGCCGCCGTGACCGCAAACGGCGCCTCGGTCGCGCTGCACCGCTGGACCGCGCTCGCAATCGAAAGCGTCCTCGCGGGCGTGGCCGGCGCCTACCTCGCGCTCGCGCTGTCGAGCGGATTCGCAGAAAACATGGTGGCCGGCCGCGGCTTCATCGCGCTCTCAATCGTCATCTTCGGACGCTGGAAATTCAAAGGCGCCCTCCTCGGCACCGCCGTCTTCGGCATCGCCGCCGCCGCGCAATACGCATTGCAGGCCAGTGGACGCGGCGTCCCGTTCCACCTGCTGCTCGCCGTCCCGTACGTCGTGACGCTCCTGATTCTCTGCGGCATCGCGGGACGGGTTCGTGCGCCGGAAAGCCTCGGAAAGGCGTAGTGCATCGGCACCGCCGGCGAATGCCGGCGTAAGAACCGTAGCCCCCGCTTTCAAGCGGGGGAAACCGGAGCGTTAGGAGTTTGTGAGCCCGCTTGAGCGGGCGAAAGACTGGCTTTCTGCGATACGCGCGGAACCTTTCTCTCGCCCGCTGAAGCGGGCTCCGGAATCGTGGGCGCTCGCCAAACCCCGGCTGAAGCCGGGGTCTACGGTTCTTACGCCGGCTTCGCCGACGGAATTAGGTTCGGCCCCACGTCCCGACCGAATCCCACACACTCGCGACGCCCGCGGAACGTTGCGTGCCGCTACGTTTAGGAATCGACGACAACAACGACGCGATCGCCGGAACCACCTCGGGCGTGGAACGCTGCAACGACTCCTCGTGGTCGGCGATGAACCGCGTCGAGACGCGGCCGTCGCGAAACGCGGGATGCGTCACGAGCCGCCGCAGCCAGGAGATGTTGGTCTTTGTGCCGAGGACGATGTAATCGCGGAGAGCGCGATCGAGGCGGTCGATGGCGGCGTCGCGCGACTCCGCATGGCAGATCAGCTTCGCCAGCATCGGATCGAAACTGACGCCGATCTCCGTCCCCTGCGACACGCCCGCATCGACGCGTACGCCCGGCCCAGACGGCTCGCGGTAGAAGGCGATCTTTCCACTTTGCGGAAGGAACCGATCGTCCGGATCCTCGGCGTAGATGCGCACTTCGATGGCGTGGCCGCGCTGATGAAGATCGCCTTGTTTCCATGGCAACGCGCCGCCGTTTGCGAGCGCAAGCTGCGCGCGAACGAGATCGACGCCGACGACCTCCTCGGTGATCGGATGCTCGACCTGCAGCCGCGTGTTCATCTCCAGGAAGTAAAACTCGTTCTCCGGCGTCACGATGAACTCCACCGTTCCCGCGCTGCGATAGTCGACGCCGCGCGCGGCCGCGACCGCGGCGGCTGCCATGCGCTGCCGCAACTCGTCGCTGTAGCGCGGCGCCGGCGTCTCCTCGATCACTTTCTGATGCCGGCGCTGAATCGAACAATCGCGCTCGAAAAGATGGACGACATTGCCGTTGCCGTCTCCGAAAATCTGGAACTCGACGTGCCGTGGTTCTTCGATGTAGCGCTCCAGGAGCAGCCGGTCATCGCCGAACGATTTCTTCGCCTCGCGCTGCGCCGATTCGATGGCCGGCCGCAACTCCTCCGCGGAACGGACGATCTTCATCCCCTTCCCGCCGCCGCCCGCACTGGCCTTGACCAACACCGGAAATCCGATCCGCGCCGCCTCGGTAGTCAATAGGTTGATGTTCTGGTCGTCTCCGTCGTAACCCGGAACGACCGGGACGCCAAGTCGCTGCATGAGATGCCGCGACTCGGCTTTCGATCCCATCGCCGCGATCGACGACGCTTTCGGTCCGATGAAGATGATGCCCGCGTCGTCGCACGCCGCCGCCAGTTCGGCGCGCTCGGAAAGAAATCCGTAGCCGGGATGGATCGCGCCGGCCGAACACGTCCGCGCCGCATCGATCACGCGCGCGACGTCGAGATACGTCTCGCGCGCATCGCCGCTGCCGAGCGGAATCGCATCGTCGAAATAGCGCCGCACGTAGCGGATATCATCCGCCGCGGAGTAACCAAGCACCGACTCGACGCCCGCCTCGCGGCACGCGCGCGCGATGCGAACGGCAATCTCGCCGCGATTGGGAACGAGGACGCGGCGGATCACGCGCGCGACCCCTCTCGCCCGCTAAAGCGGGCTCCTGCCTCGGCGAATCGATCAGTAACCCCCGGCTGAAGCCGGCGGCTACGGTTCTCCCGATGAAACTCCGCCGGCGAAGCTGGCGTAAGGCCCGTGGCCCCCGGCTTCAGCCGGCGGTTCGCGAACGCAGCAGTTTTGTGAGCCCGCTTCAGCGGGCGAGAGAGAAGAGGCGCACGCATCTCTACTTCGCCCACGGCGCTTTCTCCTTTTTCAGGAACGCCGCCATCCCGCCCTGTCCCTCGGACGAAACTCTCCGCGCGGCGATCGCTTCGATCGTGTACGGAATCGCGTCGATCAGGTCGTGCGACGCAACGTGCGCGATCAACTTTTTGCACTCGCGCACCGCTTCCGGTCCGGACGATTTCAGGGCGGCAATCGTTTCCGCAAGAGCAGCATCGACATCGTCGGCGACGCGATGCACGAGGCCGATGCGCAACGCGCGCTCGGCCTCGAACCGCTCGCCGGTCAGGAACAGCGCCCGCGCATGCGTCTCGCCAATCTTGGCGATGACGTACGGCGAGATCACCGCCGGCAGGATTCCGAGTTTCACTTCCGACAATCCGAACTTCGCATCGCGCGAGGCGATGGCGATGTCGCAGACGGCGACCAATCCAACGCCGCCGCCGATCGCCGCGCCCTGAATCCGTCCGATGACCGGCAGCGGACACTCATTCATCAGCGCGTACATCCGCGCCAGTTGCGACGAATCGCGGACGTTCTCATCGCGCGTGTAGCTGACCATGCGCGACATCCAGTTGAGATCCGCGCCCGCGCAAAAATTGGCGCCGGTGCCGCGCAGCACGACCACGCGCGCGTTGCTGGCGCCGAGGCCGCCGAACAGATCGATCGCCTCGGCGATCAGCTCATCGTTGAAGGCGTTATGAACGTCGGGACGGTTCAGCGTGACCGTGAGGACGCCGTCCGCTTCCTCGACGAGGAGGGTTTTGTAATCCATGCGGCGCGAATTGTATGACCGTAGCGCCGACGGCTCGTCGGCGCTACGGTCGCGTTACCTAAATCAGTGCGCCGCCGAACGTTTCCTCGGCGTCGATGAGAACGCATAGCTCGGCGTCAGCGTGTATACGCCGGTCGCGCCGGCGGTGCCGTTCGCCTCGACCTTCACAAAGATTGCGATGTTGCCCGGCGGCAGGAGCGTCGGGAAGAAATTCGCGGTCAGCGTCGCCGAGCTGTTTGCCGCGATGTCCTGAACGACCGTAGTCGTGAGACCGCTCGACATCGTCACCTTCAGCGGCGTATCCGTCGCCGTCACCGACACCGCGACCGGCGATGTATTCGTCGTGAACGTGTAGAAGTCCACATCGCTCGCGCTGCAGATCTTCGCCGCGATCGTCTGCCCGCTGAAGACGTTGCCGAACGCCGTCGCCTGCGTATCGTTCGGTTCGTAATTGTCCGTACAGACAGGAACGCTGACCCCGCCGTTCGCGATCAGCACGAAATCCTGCGACGTCGAACGCGTGTCGCCGATGGCACCCTTCACGATCAGGTGATACGTCCCCGGAACCGCGCTTGCGATCTCCACTTCCTCGGTCGTGTCGGTGTTGTTGACGCCTCTCGTCGCGAGCGTGTTCGGATTGTTCTTGTCGAGCACGTACGGGCGCACGGTCGCGCCGGATGGATCGACCACGCGCAGGTCGAGATCGTTGACGAGCGTCTTGTCCGCGAGGAAATCATCATCATCCGGTTGCGGATTCGGTTGCAGCAGCACCTCGGGATCGGACCATCCCAGGACGACGCGCAGTTTCTGCGCCGCCGCCAGCGTGATCGGGATGTCGAGCTCCTGTCCGTTGGCAATCGTTCCCGTCCGGATGCGCGAGCCGGTGCCGTTGTCGTCGCGAATGAGATCCACCGACGCCTTCGCGTCCGCCAGTCCGAAGCCGAACGTGAAATCAGGACCGGCGTTGCCAAGGTCGTCGGCGCCGGCGATCAGAAGCGTCTTGAGCATCGGCGCGTCCGGCGACCTGCCGAACGTCTTGCGGAACTGCTGCGTCAACAGGCCCGCGATGCCGGTAACGACCGGCGACGACATCGACGTGCCCTGAATCGTCGCGTAGCTATTGCCCGGAAACGTCGAGAACTGATCCGTGCCCTTTGCCACGAGCTCAGGCTTGATGCGGCCGTCGGTCGTCGGCCCGCGCGAGCTGAACGACGCGATCGCAAAGCCCACCGGCTGGATGGCGCCGACCGTCACCGAATTCTTCGTGCTGGCCATGAGGCCGACGCTGACGTTTGCCGTATGCGTCGGGTGCTTGTCCTTCTCGCAATATTTTTCACCCGCCGAGGTCTGGCCTGCGGAACAGTTGAACGGCGCGGTCGCCGGGCAATCGGTGCCGGTGCCATTCTGCGAATAGCAGAACGTGTGTGAATCGACGTCGTTCGTGTCGTAGTTGAAGTGTTTGTGCGGCGACCACGGCTGCTGGAGATTGGGATTGCCTTCCCGTGCATCGTTGCCGGCCGCATGGACCATCAGCGGCACACCGGCGGCGTGCATCACCTGATCGTAGGGCTCCGACTCCAGGCCGCTGTAGCCGCCGAGGTATTCGCCGGCGCCGTACCAGACCGTGCCTTGCCAGCTCAGCCCGTAGTCCCAGGAATTGTTGTCGGCAGTGCTGCCGAACGTTCCGAGCGCCGCCTTCGCGTTCATGAGCAGATCAAAGTCGACGTTCGCGTCGAATGCCTGCAGCGTGGCCGCGGGCGACATCCC
Organism: Thermoanaerobaculia bacterium; assembly: GCA_049586115.1. Classification (GTDB taxonomy): domain Bacteria; phylum Acidobacteriota; class Thermoanaerobaculia; order Gp7-AA8; family Gp7-AA8; genus JADGNZ01. Next base: position 6,007 of record JBAVBF010000196.1, read on the forward strand.
TTTCGCCGCCGCATTGAGGCCGGCGGCGACCATGGTGCCGGAGACATGCGTGGCGTGCGTGTTGACCGGGCGGTTGGAAGCGAAGTGGCTGACGACGCGGCCGCCAAACTCCGAATGGGCAACGTCCGGAGTGCCGTCCGGCTCGAAGATCGACAGGACGACGCCGTTGCCGGTCAGGTTGTACGGCGCGCTGAAAAGCGGCGTGACGTTGGAGAGCTGCGCGGCGACAGCATTCAGACTCCTGGCGTGCAGCGGCGGTCCGTACACGCCGAATACGCGCTCGTCCTCCGCCAACGCCAGCGTGGACGATGACGGGATGCGCACCGTCAGCCGCTGCCGGCCTGCGCTCGCGACTGCGAACGGCGTATCGATCGTCCCGCCGACCGCTTCGATTGCGGACTGCGCGTCTTCAAGCGTCACATCGTTTTGGAAAAGTACCCGCAGCCGCGCGAACGCCTTCCCCTTGGTCGCCTCGGCATACGCATCGCGCGCGATCTTGTGCGACGCGTCGTACGCGCGCAGCGAACGGATGCGCGCATCGCGCGGAACCGCGGCGCCGTCGCGAATCCGGACCAGATAGCGATGATTCGCCATCGGCTCCTGCACGTCGATCCCCTCTGCGGCCAGCTCCGCGCTGGCGGCGGCGTCAAGCGGAACGTCGCTTTCGAGGATGTAGTGCCGCATCGGCGCCGAATGGTCCGGCGGAAGCGCCTGGACAACGATCGGCAACAGCAGTAGCACGAGAGCAGAAGCAAAGCGATGGCGCGTGAGCATTGTGAGGTCGGTCTCCGTTACGTCGATTGAGCGGCGGAACGTCACGCGCGATGGGTTGATTGCTTTCGATCAGGGCGTAACGGCTTGTTCACAATAAAAAAGTGGTGCCCGAGGTCGGACTCGAACCGACATGAGGGTTAACCTCGGCAGATTTTGAGTCTGCTGCGTCTGCCATTTCGCCACTCGGGCATGAAAAGAAAAGGGTGAAGAGTGAAGAGTGAAAC
>JBAVBF010000197.1:0-3928 GCA_049586115.1 Thermoanaerobaculia bacterium
ACCCCCAGCTGGCAACCCGTACATTCACGCACCGTCCGGTCGTTACGGGTTACCAGTTGGGGGTCCTTCGACCGTCCTACGCTGCTGCGGCTTCGCCTACGCAGCTCCGGCGGCTCAGGATGACAAAAAAATCACTTCTTCCAGTCGTTGATCGAGCTCTGAATCTCGCCGGCGAGCTCTTTGTCGGTTGGTCCGGCCAGCTTGAGAGCCGACTCGCCCGTCGCGATTGCGCCAGCTTTGTCGCCGTTCTTCGCCTGGATCCGCGCCTTGAGGTAGAGATTCCCCATCGTCTGCTTCACCTTCAGCGACTGATCGATCCACTTCGTGGCCTGATCGCTGTTGCCGGCATCGAACGCGAAACCGGCCGCGCGATACGGCGTCTGGAAATCGGTGGCCGCGGCAGCGGCGACGGCAGCGTTCGCGTCCGCCATCACCTTCGCAGTCGTGTTCGTGCCGACCGTGAACGGCACCCGGAGGTTCTCCCAGCGGATGGCGAGCGTCGCGTTGTCATTTGTGACCTGGGGGAACTCGATCGACATCAATTCGTGGAACGTCGCCTTTTCCGGCTTTGCCGTCACGCGTAGCGCGTCGTCGGCCTGTTTGTAGTTGAACGAGCCCCACTGCTTGGCGGTCTTGTTGAAGATGATCGTCCACGAATCCTTCCCCGGAATCGTGTGCAGTGAATACGTCCCCTTCGGCAGCGGCTGGCCGTTGATGGTGACGTCGTCGCTGAACGTAATCTGCGTGGCCTCGTTCGCGCCGGTGCGCCAGACCTGGTCGTACGGCACGAGGCCGCCCCAGATCGCGCGCCCCTTCACCGCGGGACGGCTGTAGTCGACGGTGATGTCGGTCAGGCCGACAGTGGCGGTGGTCACCATGTGCTGCGAAACGCGCGGCAGCTTGAGGGCCGGCGGTGGGGTCTGCGCCGCCAGCGGCAGCGAGGCAACGAGAAAAAGACAAATCGCAATCAACTTGCGCATTGAAGCTCCTTTCGGTTTCAAAACCGGGCGTGATCGTAGCAAAAGGGCGGTGCGAGCCTAAAGGGAGACGTTTCACGCGGAGTTCGCGGAGAGGCGGAGTTCGCGGAGAAAACCCGCTCCGCCGTTCTCCGCCTCTCCCTATCTCCGCGTGAAAACGTTCTCTTTCGCAAGGGCGATCTGCTGCTCCAGAAAATCGCGGAACGAAATCCCCGCTTCGTGCAGCTGCTGCGGGACGAGAGAGCTCGTCGTGAGCCCTGGCAGAGTATTGAGCTCGAGAAAATAGACCCCCTCCGGACTCGCGATCAGATCGCTGCGTGAGTAGCCTTCGCATCCGAGCGCGATGTGGGCGGCGAGGGACATCGACTGAGCCTCGTCGCGCATCGCGTCCGGAATCTTCGCGGGACAGATCTCGCGCGTTCCCTTGCCGAGGTATTTGCCTTCGTAGTCAAACCTCGCGCCGGGATCGGTTTCGATTTCGATGACCGGCAGCGGGAAGGGACCGTCGCCCCCTTCGACGACGCCGACGGTCAGTTCGCGTCCGGCGATGAACTGCTCGACGATGTAGGGGATGTTCTCGACGGCCGGAATCACGCTATCGCGGTCGACGAAGAACAGGCCGCGCGAGGAACCGCCGGCGAGCGGCTTGAGCACGAGCTTCTCGTGACGCTGCAACATCTCCGCGATCGTCGCTTCAATATTGCGAACATCCTGCACCACACGCGACTCGGCGACGCGTACGCGATCTTTCACGATCTCTTTCGCGCGTCCTTTGTCGAACGCGGAAGCGCTCGCGGCGGAGCCGGAACCGGTAAAGGGAATGCCGCGCGCTTCCATCATTCGCTGGACCGTTCCGTCCTCCCCTTCGCCGCCGTGGAGCGCGAAAAGAAAGACGGGATCATCGACCGGCAGCGTATCGAGCGCCATCTCCAGATCGGGCCAGATCGCGGGACGCGACGGCTGAAAGTCATTCGTGAACGGATTCGGATGTGCGAGCAATTCATCGCGATTCACATCATGTACGGCGCCGTCGGGCGCCCAGAACCAGGCCAGCGGCGAACCGAGCGTGCGCACGACGTTCTGCGCCGAGGCGACAGAAACATGGCGTTCATCGCTGCGCCCGCCAAAGAGAACAATCACAGTCATGCGGGCGCGTTCTGCAATCGGTCTGCCTCTCTCCGCGTCCCCGCGCCTCCGCGTGAACTAGTCCCCTGTTCCCACAGGATTGACCACGGTAATCCGCCCATCAACTTTCGGAGCCAACGGCTGCGGCATCGCCTTCAGCGCATCGATCAACAGTTCCCGAATCGGACGCGAGTAATCGATCCTGATCCGATCGGGCGGAATCGTCTTCATCAGCGGCTCCAGCCCTTCGCCGGTAACGAGGAAATCGATCGTGCCTACGCGATACAGCGCAGCGGGATCGAGCGGCTTGCCGTCGGGCAGCGTCACAGAAACCAACCGGTTGCGCTGCGCGGCTGGTTTGTCCGCATCGCGCGATTCATCGAATGTGTAGTGCAATCCGCTGGTCTGCAGGATGCCGCGTCCGCCGCCGATCGAGGTGATCTCCAGCATCCGTTTCACCTGCGCGCCGGTGAGCATGATCGTGGCCGGGAAATTGTCGAACGGCGAGACGTCGAACATGTGCTGGTAGAGGATCGTCCCGGCCGGTAGATCGACGCGGATGCCGCCCGAGTTGAGAAAAGCGATATCCGCCTTCATGTACGCGCGCATCGCGTCCGTGAGCAGATCGCCGATGGGCGACTCGCGGTAGTAGGCGCGCTTGAAACGGTCGGTCGTGCGGATGCCGAGGTCCTCGTTCTTTTTCACGGCAACCTGCTCGAGGTACGGCTTGAAGAAATCCGCCACGGCCGCCACTTCCGCGACCGGTTTGCCTTCCAGCTTCTTCGGAACGAGCGTTGCGCCGGCTGGCGCCTTCTTCGGATCGCAGGTCTCCGTGTGTTCGTAAACCTGCGCGCAGACCATCGTCAGCGGCGCCATCTCCGTCTTCGTCACCTTGTGCTGCGACGGATCGACGGTCATGTCGAGGATGGCGATCTCGCGCCCGAACGGCGACGGCTGCAGCGTGGCCACCCCGTTGATGTAATGTCGGATGTTCGAGTGCGTGTGACCGGCAAAGTACGCGTCGATCGTTCCTTTCGGCAGCGCGTTCAGATACCGCATCGCCTCCTGGTCCGTCTCGCAGCTCGACGAGTCCTCGGGATTCAAATCGATCACCTTGCAGCGCCCGCCCATGTGCGCGATGACGACGATGGCCGAGGCGCCGGCGGCGCGCAGTTCCTTCGCGGCGGTGACCGTGGCCGCAACCGGATCGCCGAAATTGAGCGTTGCGACATTCGCCGACATCGTCACGGCCGGCGTGTCGGGCGTCGACAGACCGATGATGCCGACCTTCACGCCGTTCGCCTCGACCATCGTGTAGCGCTTCGCCCACGACGGCGTTTTGCCGGTCGCCTTCTCCGTCAGATTTGCAGAGAGGAACGGAAACTTCGCCGCTTTCGCATTCTTCTTCAGCGCACCCAGCGGATCTTCGTTCGCCGTCCGCGCGATCGAATCTCGGCCGACAGGGCCGTAATCGAACTCGTGATTGCCGACCGCCGCGGCGTCGTAGCCGAGGGCGTTGTACCCTTTCACCACCGGTTCGCCTTCGAAGAAGTTCGACTCCAGCGTCCCCTGAAACAGATCGCCCGAGTCGACCACGATCACGCGTCCATGATTCGCACGCAGCACATTGAGATAGCCGGCGATGAGCGGCAGTCCGCCGTAGGCAGGCGCCGTCTTCGACTCATGATGGCTGTCGTAGGAGCCGTGCATGTCCGTCGTACCGACGACGAAAACGTGCACCGGCCGCGGATCGGCGGCGTATGCGGCAATGGCGGCAAGGAAGAGAACGAAGGGAAGGAGCCGTTTCATGGCGCGGAGTATATGAG
>JBAVBF010000198.1:0-2050 GCA_049586115.1 Thermoanaerobaculia bacterium
GCGAGACGCCACGCCGGATGCAGGCGAGACGCCCGCACTACGCTTGACTACACTGCGGATCGTGCTCCCCCTCGTAATCGCTGGCCCGACCGGCACCGGGAAGTCCGAGCTGGCGCTGCGGATTGCGGAGGCGATTGGCGGCGAGATCGTCAACTACGACTCGGTGCAGATCTATCGCGGCTTCGATATCGGCAGCGCGAAACCATCCGCCGAGGTGCGGCGGCGCGTTCCGCATCATCTGTTCGACGTCATCGATGCGGATGTCGAATTCAATGCCGCGGATTACGAACGGCTCGCGCGCCAGACCATCGCCGGCATCGAACGTCCCATCCTCGCCGGCGGAACCTTCTTCTATCTGCGCGCGCTGCTGCGCGGATTGCCGGAGATGCCGGGACGCGACGAGAACCTCCGCGCGCGCCTTCGCCGCATCGCCACGCGGCCGCGCGGAAACGTCTGGCTGCATCGCTGGCTGTCGAAAATCGATCCGCAAAGTGGTAGAAGAATCGCCGCCGCGGACCGGCATCGCGTCGAGCGCGCCCTCGAAATCTGGCTGGTCAGCGGCACGCCGATCTCGGAATGGGACCGGCCGGCGGCGAGCAGTGCGAACGAGATGGCGGCGACGAAAATCGGATTGATGATGGAGCGGCGGCGGTTGGTGGAACGGCTCGATGCGCGCGTCGACGCCATGTACGCGGCCGGCCTGCTCGACGAAACGCGCGGCCTGCTGGAGCGTTTTCCGCGCACCGCACGGCCCTTTGGCGCGATCGGATACGCTGAGGCGGTTGCAGCCGTGATGGGCGAAATGGACCCCGCCGCGGCGGCCGCCGAAACAAAGCGCCGCACGCGCGCGTACGCCAAACGGCAGATGACGTGGCTGCGGTCGGAGCGCAACGTGCAATGGATCGACGTGACGGCCGGCGACGCGTTTGACGCTGCCATGCGGCTCGTAAAGGAAACGAAGTGACGAAGACGATACTGATCATCGCAGCGCTCGCGGTCGTACTGGCCGGCTGCGCTCCCGCGCCGGCGCCTGTTGCCGCGCCATCCGCGCCGCAAGGCAACGACCGTTATCTCATCGATCCGCGCACCGGTTACGAGGCGCAGCCGGCGCCCGCGAATGCGAAACGTTTCGACGATGCCTGGCGCGCTATCCTCGGCGGCGACTACACCACGGCGCGTAAAAAGCTGGACGACATTCGCGCGAAGGAACCGAACTACGCGCCGCTGCAGCTGGCCGAGGCGGCCATCGATCTGCGGCAGGGGAAGACGGATGCCGCGCGGCCGATCGTCGAGCGCGCGCTGGCGAAACATCCGCGCTATACGGCGGCCGAGGTGTACGCGGCGGAGATCGCAATCGCCGAGAAGCGGACGCGCGAGGCGTACGACATCTACCGCGACGTCGCATCGCGTCCCGGCGCGCCCGATTTTGCCGTCGAACGGATCGCCGAGTTGCGCACGACGCTCTTCGATCAGCTGTACAACGCCGCGCTGGCGGCGCCGGACGAGGAATCCGTCCGTCTACTCCGTGAAGCGCTGGCGATCAATCCTGCCGCGAATCCGGCGCGCATCCTTCTCGCGCAGAAGCTGGTCGCGCAACACAAGTACGACGAGGCGCGCACGGAGCTCGATCCGATTCTGGCCACCGGCGACGTCGATCGGTCCGAGGTGCAGGAAATGCTGGCGGAAATCGACATCAGCCGCGGGCGCTACGAGGCTGCGATCGCGCGTTACGAGCGCATCTCGAAACGCGATCGCCGTTTCGCCGTGCGGCTCGACGAGATCAAGCAGCAGTACGCCGAGGCGAACATGCCGGCGCAATTCCGCCGCGCGATCGAGAGTGAGTCGATCACCCGCGGCGACCTCGCGGTCCTGATGTACTGGAAAGTGGCCTCGGTGCGTTTCGCGTCGAACCTCGCCGCCCCGCCGATCGCGACCGATATCGGCGAAACCCCCGGCCGCGACGAAATCGTCCGCGCCCTGGCCCTCGGCATCTATCAGGTCGACCCGGTCACGCGCCGCGTCGGCCCGTACTCGCCGGTCAATGCGGGAG
>JBAVBF010000199.1:0-2611 GCA_049586115.1 Thermoanaerobaculia bacterium
GCTCAGGATGACAGGTGCGCCGCCTATACTTCGCGTCCATGAAAAAACTTGCCGCCCTCCTGCTGCTTGCCGCATCCGCGTTTGCGGCTCCGCCGAAAGCTGCTGCGCCGAAACCGGGCAGCGATCAATTCGCAATCGAGTCGACCGTCCTCGCGGTCTACAACGTCATCAGCGGTCCGGCCGGACGCCGCGATTGGGATCGCTTCGAAGCGCTCTTCGCTCCGGGCGCGCGGCTGATCTCGACGAAACGCGGCGAGGATGGCGCGATCACCGCGAACGTCATGACGCCGAAGGAGTACCGGGAGAAGGCGACCACGTACTTCAACGAGCACGGCTTCTTCGAACATCCGGTGAACACACACGTCGATCTCTTCGCCGACATCGCGCACGTTTTCACAACCTACGAATCGCGCCACGCGGCGTCGGATGACAAGCCGTTCGCGCGCGGCATCAACAGTTTTCAACTCGTGCGCATCGGCGACGACTGGAAAGTGCTGACGATTTTCTGGGAAGAGGAAGATGCGAAGCATCCGATTCCGGCGCAGTACCTGCCGAAGCGATGAGCCTCGCCGTCGCGCAGCTTTCGGCGCGGCGCGGCGCGCGCCAGGTGCTGACGGACGTCTCCTTTACCGCGTACCGCGGTGAAATCCTCGGCGTGATCGGTCCCAACGGCGCCGGCAAAACGACGCTCTTCGAATGCGTGGCCGATCTCCTTCCGTACGACGGCAAGGTCGACAGCGATTCGCTTTTCTACGTCCCCGACGCGATTCGCCCGTGGCCGGATCAAACGGTGCGCTGGACGCTGGAGCTGACGTCGCGCATGTTCGAAACGCGGCTCGACGAAGCGCTGCTCGCCGATCTCGATCTCGTCGCGCTGCAACATGCAACGGTCAAATCGCTGTCGAAAGGGGAGGCGAAGCGGCTCGATATCGCCCTCGGCCTCGCCGTTCCGCGAACGGTCTTGTTGCTCGACGAACCGTTCGACGGCCTCGATCTCCGGCAGACGCGCCAGGTGATGGACGTCCTTCGCCGCGACGCTGCGAATGGCCGCACGCTCGTCCTTTCCATTCACCAGCTCAGCGACGCCGCGCGCGCATGCGATCGGTTTCTGCTGCTCGATCACGGCAAATCGGTGGCCGAGGGAACGCTCGATGAGTTGACGTCGAAGCATGGGCCAACGCTCGAGGAGGTTTTCCTTGCGCTTACGTGATCTCGTGCGCAAGGAAATCGCGGAGCTCGCAGCCAGCCGCGCCTTCTGGCTGTTGCTGCTGATCGTCGGATTGCTGGCCGGACAAAGTTTCATCACCGCGATGAATGCGTATGCCGAGGCCAGCGGAATCGGCGGCGGTCCGGCGGCACTCGCGCAAGGTCTGTCGCCGCTCGACGGCATCCTCACACCGACGCTCGGCGCGTACGACCTCGCCATCACGCTGCTGCTGCCGTTCGTCGTGATCCGCCTCATCGCCGCTGAGAAATCGTCCGACGCGCTGAAGCTGATGCTGCAATGGCCGGCGTCGATCGAACGGCAGATCGCCGCAAAAGTGCTCGCGCTGATCGGCGCGTGGATCGTGTCGCTGATCCCGTTCTTCATCGCGCTCGCGATGTGGCGCGGGTACGGCGGACATCTCCACACGGCCGAAGTGCTCAACCTCCTCGCCGGCTACTCGCTGCGATTTCTGCTGACGGCGGCGATCGCGATGGCGGCAGCGTCGCTGATGTCTGGCGCCGCGAATGCTGCGATTGTCGTGCTCGCGTTCACCATCGGAACGTGGGCGCTCGACTTCATCGCCGCCGGCCGCGGCGGGATTCTGCAAACGCTGGCCTCCTTCACGCCGACGGCAACGTTGCGCGGTTTCGAGCGCGGCCTGCTTCGCATCGACGTCGTGCTGGTGATGCTGATCCTCTCAATTTTCGGCTTCTCCCTCGCCGCGAACTGGCTTCACCTCGGCCGCACTCTCAAGGCGCGGATGGCGGGTACGGCCGTGTTGCTGATCCTCGCATCGCTCGCGACGATGAACGTCTTGATGCTGGTCCGGACCAGTTTCGACGTCTCCGAGAATCGCCGCAATTCGTTTTCGCGATCCGACGAACGCGTTTTGTCGTCGATCGATGCACCGCTCACGATCACCGTTTTTCTCTCCTCCGAAGATCCGCGAATGATGGATCTCGAGAACAACGTGCTGCTGAAGTTGCGGCGAGCAATGCAGGACGTGAGCGTGATCTATCCGCTCGCCGGCCGCTCCGGCCTCTTCGAAAACGACGCACGCTACGGCACGGTCGAATACCGCCTCGGCGCAAAGTCGACGGTTTCCCGCTCAACGACAGAGGAGATCGTCCTCGACACGATCTACGAACTTGCGGGTGTGCGCGCGCCCGCGCACGAAGCGTCGGCGTATCCGGGGTACCCGCTCGCAAAAAAACCGACGGGCGCGGCGATCGTGTTCTACGTCCTCTGGCCCGCGACGGTGGGCGCTGTCATCCTGAGCCGCCGAAGCCGCGCAGCGCGAAGCGCGAAGACGGCGTAGGACGGTCGAAGGACCCCCAGCTGATAACCCCTGAAGGGCGGCTGCAGGTTCTAGCGGTTATCAGCGGGAGGTCCTTCGACCGTCCT
>JBAVBF010000200.1:0-1564 GCA_049586115.1 Thermoanaerobaculia bacterium
TCGCGAACATTCGAGCCTATGAGCCTGCAGCTCATCCCGGATTCATCGTGTTGCGGCTGAGAAGTCAGGACAAGCCGCACGTTCTTACGGTTGCAAAGCGAGTGATCGCGGCGCTAAGGGAACGCGAACTGCGCAACGAATTGTGGGTGGTTGAAGAAGGTCGAATTCGGATTCGCCTTTCGACGTAAGCGTGTCCCTACTTCTTCGTCAACTCCACACCCGTGGCGATGAACGACACCTCGTCTGCCGTTCCGTCCTCGTTGCGCGTCAGCGTGGCGCCTTCGCCGGCGAGGTGATCGGCTTCCGCTTTCGAGAGCGTGTGGATCTTTGTCACGCCCTCGGCGCGGGCGGCCATCCCTTTCGCGGTGAGAGGAATGAAGAATTTCTCGTCCTGAAACGTCACGCGGACGGTCTTCTTGCCCTCGGCGGGCGCGAGCTCCATCCAGCATCCCTGGGCCGTGCACGACTTCTCGATTACACCTTCCACGACGATGGGATCTTTCGTGTACGCGCGCGGCGACGCGAGAACCGTCGCCAGCGCGACCGGCTTCGAGGACGAAACAGGCGCGCCGCGCTTCACGACGTCGGCGGCGAAAGTCGTTGCGGCGGCGAGCACGAGGGCGGCGGCGATTCGGATTGCGTTCATCCGCGCAGGATACCAAGCCGCAGCGCGCCGACGTCACGGAAGTGATGCGGACTGACGGCGAGGACGTGTCAACTCCCACACCGCGATGAATCGAAGCCGGTTCGGGTACGGCGGATCGGGGCGGAAGGAGCGTGGCGGTTCGCCGAGGTCGTAGGCGAGCAGGGCGGCCTCCTCCCGGAACCACGTGGCGTCGATTCCCTCGGAGCGCGATTGCTGAAGGAGGTGAGACGCGGTGGCCGCGTCGTTCTGCGACCAGACGTCGCGCGCTTTGATCAGCGTCAATACCGGTTGCGTGATCTCGATGTCGGGAGTGACCGCGGAGGTACCGAAGGTTGCCGTGATCCGTTCGCGGGCGGCGAACATGTGGAGGATCGTGTAATCGTTGGAGCCCGGCTCGGCGAGGGCGGCGGCGAGACCAAACCTCCGAACGCGGCCTTCGGCATCACCGCGGCGGCCGGCCACGTATGCACCGAATGCGTAGGACTCCAATTCGCTCTGGGTCAGGCCGGCGTCGTGCGCGCTGGCGGCGGCCAGATCGAGCGTGGTCTGCGCCTGATCGAGGTCATTCATGGCGATGCGCGCTACGCCGGCGAGCATGCGCGCATCGATGGCGACCGGACCGAAGTTCGCGATGGTCGCACTTTCGGCAGCGGAATCGAAGAGGCGCGCGGCTTCGGCCGCGTGGCCGCCGCTCCACGCGATTCGGGCCTGCGTGAACGCGAGCAGCGTCGGGAGTTTGGTGAGCTTGCTGCGGGCGAGATCGCGAGTCGCGCCGGCGATGTCGCCGAGCGAGGCGCGGTCGGCCAGCACATTGCTGAGACGGCGGTCATCGGGCGCGCTGACGTCGATCTGCATCAGCTGTGCGAGCGCAGCTTTTGATTCGCGGCGGCTGAGGTGCAGGTGCGCGAGGGCCAGCCG
>JBAVBF010000201.1:0-7554 GCA_049586115.1 Thermoanaerobaculia bacterium
GGGGGTCCTTCGACCGTCCCTTCGCTTCGCTCAGGGCGGCTCAGGATGACAGGGATGTGCGCTCAGGGCACTAGCGGCGATGGTCTCATTCACGAACAGACGCAACCGCTGGCTCGTCGCGATCGGCGTCACTGCGGTCATCGTTGTGCTTGCGGCAATCGCGCTACGGCGCCGGCAGCAGCCGCCCGACGTCCTGCTCATCACCATCGATACGCTGCGCGCCGACGCCCTCGGCTTCGGCGGCAACCAACGCGTTCGCACGCCCTATCTCGACAGTCTCGCCGCGCGCGGCACGCTGTTCACGAACGCTCACGCGCACAACGTGGTCACGCTCCCGTCGCACACCAACATCCTCACAGGTCTCTACCCCTATCAGCACGGCATTCGCGACAACGCCGGCTTCACGCTGGACCGGCGGCATCCCACGCTCGCGGCAATGTTGCATGACGCTGGTTACGCCACTGCTGCATTCGTCAGCGCCTTCCCGCTCGACTCGCGCTTCGGACTCAATGCCGGTTTCGATGTGTACGACGACAAGTATCGCGAGGGCTCCAACCCGCTCGATTTCGTCGTTCAGGAACGGCCCGCCGAGGAAACGCTGACCGCCGCGCGGACGTGGTACGACTCCGTTACGAACAAAAAGAAGTTCGTCTGGATCCACCTCTACGACCCGCATGCGCCGTATGACCCGCCCTCACCGTTTCGCGAGCAGTACCGCGATGCTCCGTACCTCGGCGAAGTCGCGTACGTCGATGCGCAGCTGTCGCGATTTCTGCAGCCGTGGCTGGAGAGCCATCCCAACACGCTCGTCGTCATCACCGGCGATCATGGCGAAGCGCTCGGCGATCATGGCGAACAGACGCATGGGCTGTTTGCCTACGAGTCGACGCTGAAAGTCCCGCTGATCATCATCGATCCGGGCCAGCGGCCAAGGAAGGACGCGGACTATGTCAGGCACATCGACCTCGTTCCGACCATCCTTCACCGCCTCGGCGTGCGCATTCCTCCCGCGCTTCCCGGGCATCCACTCCTGCCCGGCGCCGGCAACTCCGACAGTTACTTCGAGGCCATCTCCGCATCACTCAATCGCGGCTGGGCACCGCTCGTTGGGCTGATCCACGGAGGACGGAAGTACATCGACCTGCCGCTCCCGGAGCTCTACGACCTCGCCGCCGATCCGGGCGAAAAGAAAAACCTCGCGGACGTCGATCGCCGCGACCTCTTCACCATTCGCAAGCTGCTCGCGGATGGCGCGCCACCGGCGCAGAACATCAAGCGCAGCGTCGATCCTGCCGAGAAAGCGCAGTTGATGAGTCTCGGCTACATCTCCGGCTCGGCGGAAAAGAAAACGTACACGGCAGCCGACGATCCGAAGAATCTCATCGGCGTCGACAACGAGCTGCACGAGGTCGTGGCGCTCTATCAGACCGGGCAGTTGCCGAAGGCGATCGACGTTCTTCGCAAGATTCTCAAACGCGATCCGAACATCAAAGTAGCCGCAGAGATGCTCGCCTTCATGCTCCAGCAGAACGAGAATCCGGCCGCCGCGATCGACATGTTGCGCCGCGCCGTGCAAACAGGCGCCGCCAACGAGGCGATGCAGGTGCGTCTTGGATTGCTGCTCAGCGCCACCGGCCAGGCAAAGGAGGCTCTCGACACGCTGAAGCCGTTCGCCTCGGGGCAGGATCCCGACGTCCTCAACGCGTACGGCATCGCGCTCGCCGACAACGGCGATCTCGCAGCTGCGCGCGCCGAGTTCGAGAAGGTTTTGTCGATCGACCACACCAACGCCACCGCCTATCAAAACCTCGGCGTCGTGGCCCTGCGTGGCGGCGACGTCACCACGGCCAGGGCCAGCCTCGGCAAGGCGCTGAGCCTGAATGATCGCCTCCCGACCGCTCTCAACCTCATGGGCGTCATCGAAATGAAGAGCGGCCATCCGGACCAGGCAATCAACTGGTGGCGCAAGGCGGTCAACGCCGATCCGCGCCTTTACGACGCGATGTACAACCTGGCCATCGTCGCCAGCCGCACCGGCAGAAACGATGTAGCCCGCGAAGCGCTGCATCGCTTCATCGCTACCGCCCCGCCGCAGCGCTACGCAGACGACATCGTGACAGCGCGGGCGCTATTGGGGCAGTTGGAGCACTAGCACTCCAAACGACTTCCGTCTTGGCGACTAATACGGATCGCCGCTCAACACCCCGTCGATCACATCGATCGTCTTGTAGCCGGTTGCTGGCAGATTTGCCAGATCGATCGTTTGCCCGCTGTCAAAGTGCCAGATTTTGAATCCTCGATACGTGAGCGGCTTGCCGCGCTCGAGGACTTCCGCCGGATGATCCGCCAGGACCACGTTTACGGGACCGGTTCCGAATACCGTTGCCTTTCCGGTCGCGTCCATGACCGCCGCCGCGGCTTCATTGACGCCGAAACCGATCAGGCGGGTGCCGGGTCCCTCATTCAGCGCGCGAGCGAGGAAGACCAGCAGCCGGCCCATGCGGTCGCGCTTCTTGAAGTGTGTGTCGGTGATCACATGCCGCAGCGCCGGCCAGTCGAGAAAGCCGCGCGAGAGACTGACGTCGATGCTGTACGGGTCCTTCAACACATCGGCGGATACCGCGCTCTGATCGGGACAGGCGTCGTAGGCAATCTCACCCTGAATCGCCAGTCCGGCGCTCGAACCGCCGATGGCACCGCCGCGCCGGTAGACCGACTTGACCGCCTCGTCCACCGGAGTTCCTTTGATCCAGCGCACGTAGTTGCATTGATCTCCGCCGGCGAAGAAAACGATTTCGGCATTGCGAACGTCTTTGACGACGTCGGGGCGCGAGGATGCGTCGCGGTCGGTGATCACGAGGGACTGAACCGAGTTCACGCCTTTCATGCCCATGAAATAGTCGTTGTAGCCATCGCTCCCGGAAGCGCGCAGGACCACGACGTCGAGCTTGCGATCACAATCCGAGCAACCGCGCACGCGATCGATCGCCGTCTGGTAGGCCGCGTCCTGATCGGTACCACCGCCGGCGAGAATCAGAGCCGGGCCATGAAGCTCCGGCGACGCGTCGGTGTGGCTTCCGGAGAAGTACCGAACCGGCAAGCCATGCTTCAGGTACTTGTCATACCACGCGACATAGCGCTCGAGCCGGTCCGCCACATAACTCGGCGTGGTGATGCCGTGATGCTGGCCGGGATAGATCACCAGTTGCGTGTCGACGCCCATGCTCCGCAATGCCTGGTACATCTGCTCGCTGCCGATGAGCGGAACGTTGAAATCGGCCGTGCCGCCGAGGTAGAGCGTGGGAGTCTTGATGCGATCGGCGTGGAGGAACGGATACGACACGCGAAGCCAGGCATCCGGATTTTTCCACGGCGGTCCGAGCTCGAGGTCGTACTGCGCGATGTACTCGTCGCTCCCGTACATTGACAGCTGCAGCGCGCTGCCTGCTCCGGAAATGGCGGCCTTGAAGCGAGAGTCGGACGCGGTCGTGTAATCAGTGAGGATCCCGCCGTAGCTCCAACCGCCGATGCCGAGGCGGGCAGGATCGGCGATGCCGGAGGCGACCGCGTAGTCGACGGCGGCGAGCAAGTCGATCACTTCCTTGTTTCCCCAGTCGGCGAAGATCGCCTTCTGGTACGCGTTGCCGCGGCCCGCGCTTCCGCGATAGTTCACGGCCAGCACGACGTACCCGTTGGCCGCCAGAAACTGCCGCTCGAAGCTGAACGCGTGCTGATCCTGCGAATTCGGCCCGCCGTGAATGTTCAGGAGCGTCGGATACTTCTGGCCGGCCACGTACGACGCCGGTTTGAAGATCAGAGCATGCACTTCATTGCCGTCTTTCGCGGTGCAGGTGAAATCGTCGACGCTGGCCAGTGCGATCTTGCCAAGCCACTCGTCGTTTTCGTGCGTGACCTGGCGCAGTGCACCCTTTTCGTAGACGTGCACTTCGTCGGGCATGCTCGCCGTCGACGACAGCAGAGCGAATCCGCCATCGTTCCGCGGAGAGAGCGACGAGACGACGCGCTTGCCGGTGGTCAACCTCTCGATCGCACCGCCGGCGGCCGGCGTGCGTCCGATGTACGTGATGCGATCGTCCTGCACCACGAACGAAATCTGTTTGCCGTCGGCGCTCCAGACCAGCGGCTCCTGCACGGCCCGGTCGAGCGCCGCCGTCAACACGCGCGACGCACCGCCTGCCGCGGGAACGACGGCCAGCTTGTTCAGCTGGTAGGCGGTGAATTTCGGTTCGTCGCCCTGCAGGTACGCGATCGACTGGCTGTCGGGACTCCACGACGGCACCCCTCGATCCGGTCCGCTGAACGTCGTCAACTTCCTCGGCTGCGCTCCCGCCTTCGGCTCGATGACGAAGAGATCCGTGTTGTCGGCGCGGTCGGGATCCTGCTCGCGATTGCTGACGAACGCGATCAGCCGTCCGTCCGGCGACCAGCTCGCGTTCGCCTCATCCCAATTGCCCGTGGTGAGGGTTTCGGCTTTCTTTGACTCGAGGTCGAAGAGTTGCAGATGGGTGCGCAGGGAACCGAGATAGCCGTCGGAGTCCTCCTTGAAGTGGTAGCGATCGATGACGATCGGAGGAACCGTCTTGCGCTTCCAATCCTCCTTCTTCTCAGGGTCGGAGCTCGGATCGAAATCGTTGACGACCAGCACCAGCCGCTTGCCGTCGGGCGACCACGCGTAGCTGGCGACGCCGCCTTTGATGCTGGTGAGCTTTACGGCCTCGCCGCCACGCCGGTCGAGCAACCACACCTGCGAGCCCAGTTTCTTCTCATCATCGTCGCCGCGTTTTGCGAGGAATGCCAGATAGCGCCCGTCCGGACTCCACCGCGGCTTGCTCTCACTGCTATCGGGCAACGACGTCAGACGGACGCGATCCGCCCCATCCCAGCCGATCATCCAGACATCGGTGTCGCGCTTGTCCTTCTCGGCGTCGGTCGTGCTCACGGTGTAGGCGATCCACCGGCCGTCCGGCGACACCTGCGGATCGGCCACACCGCGCTGCTTGGCCGCGTCGGCGAGCGCCAGCGGCCTCCGTTCCTGCGCAATGACCGAAGTCGATGAGAAAACCGCGGCGATGAGGACCGCGACGTGACACACGTACCCAAACCAGCGCTTCGCCATGAACGATCTCTCCCCTGCTGAAGATGGACCCGATTGGACGACGTCGCGATTCTAGCCGACAGAGGGAGGTCGTACGCGATCGCCGTTCGCCATCGTAGCGGCGGTGGGGCAACGCAAAGCGCTTTTCCGGCTCCGCGAGTTTTCCGCGTGAAGCAAATCCTTCGGCGACGGCGACGGTAACTTCATCCCGGCTGCGAGCACATCATGCAACGAGCCGGCTCAGTTCTCTGTTTGACCCGCGACACCGATCAACGCACCCGCCAGGAAGACGCCGAGGATCGAGTAGACGAGCGACTTACCAAACTCCTGCATCGTCGGCTCCTCCCCCAATGCCGGTACGTTCCGCCAGATACCGACCACGCTCAGCGACACGATCCCGATCGCGATCAACGCATCGAGCAGCGGTGCCGGCTGATGCAGGTATTTCGCAGCGAATTCGGTCACGGGAGACGGAAGCCAGGTGCATACACCGTAGAGGTTGCTGACGAAGAGGAGGATCGCAATGGAGCTGCCGATGGCAATTGCGCCAATGATCACGCCGCGGCGGCGTCTTCCGGCAGACAGCGCGCCCTGAATCTGATCGAGCAACAACTGTCCGATCGTGGCAACCGCCACCAGGACCGCGAGGCCCGCCAGCAGCCGCACGAACAAGGCTCCAATAAAAATAAGGAACGAGCCTACAGCCTCGAGTGCAGCGATCACCCAATCGCCGATCCATTGCCAAAGCCAGCGCAACAGCCAGAACACGGCCCCACCGCCGGCCACAAACAGAAGCACACGCGCGATCGTCTTGAAGACCTCGCGCGCATCGCCTTGCGATTTGAATAGAAAGGCAACGGCAGCGATCGCAAGAATGGCCGGCACCAGCCACCAGAGGCCGCCCAGCATCGATACGAGCAGATCGTAGATTCCCATAATCAACAGCATCACGAGTTTGCCAAGGAACCCCAGGATCGTCCCGAAGAGCCACCCGAAAAATCCGCCGACCGCCCGGAAGATCCACAGTACGAAAATCACGATCTTCGCGGCGATCAATCCGCCCCAGGCAATCAGATGGAGAATGGCGATCGACAACGCCAACGTCACGGCTCCCCATCCAAAGAGGTCCAGCTTTCCGTGCCGGACCGCCAGCAGCAACAACGAGCCGAGATACGCGAGGACGGCCCAGAAGACAAATCGCATCAATGTGGGAAACTCGGGAAGACCGCCCGACAGCCGCTGATTGAACGCCAGGCTTTGTTCGCCCAGCGCCGAGACCGTAAGCCACTCGTGGGCTTTCCCGAGGGTGATCAGCGCTTTCGGCAGGGTCAGGCCCACGTAGAAGGTACCGATGACGAGACTGGCAATAAACGTTGGAATCGGATTTTGCGCGCCGCCGTTCGGCGATCGATGCCCCGCGGCGTAGCCGACCGCCGCGAGCAACGCCACGATCAACCCGATGATGATGACGGTGGCCATTCCTCCACCCTGAGGCGTGACCGCGGCGTCGGGTGGCGCCGCGGGCGGCGCGTCAGGCACCACTTCGACATATTTCTTCGCTACCCAGCCCTCGACACCAGTTTTCTCGACGCGCACCCGATACCAGCCGCGAGTCGTTTTGAGAATCGCGAATGTTTCGTTCGTCGTGAGCACCGCGACGACACTGCTGTGACGCGCGTTTGGTGCAGTACGCACATTCAGATCGGTCCGCGCCCTCCCCGTTTCGCCCAGAGCGGCGGCCGCAAACAGACAGACAACGAGTAAAGCCGTGGCTCGACACATTCCAGAACCTCTCTTCGCTGAAGGAACGAAGAGAAACTATCATGAATGATGGCGTTACGTTCAGGAATGCACGTCTGAAACAGCCATATCGCGTCAGTCGCCCGCGGGTTGGAGAGACGCGCAGAATACAGATCGCGCTATGCCTACGGTCGAGAACTCCCCTTCGCGATCATCGGATCTTTCTGCCGGTCGGCGCCGATAGAAAAAACCCGAGCAACGAATCCGGCTCCCGGTTTTGGCTGCGCATCACCACCACGTCCGCCTTGCAGTATGTTGAGACATGCTGCGTCTTTCCCTTCCCGCTGCCCGTGCGCTCCTTCTTGCGGCACAGGGTATCGAGCGGCCGCCGCGACATGCTGGCAAGGCGGACGTACTGGCCGCCATCCGGCGGATGGGGGTGCTGCAGATCGACACGATCCATGTGGTGGCGCGCAGCCCTTACCTTGTGCTCTGGAGCCGGCTCGGGAATTACGACCCGGTCTGGCTTGACGAGCTGCTCGCGGAAGGCTCGCTCTTCGAGTACTGGGCACACGAGGCTGCCTTTGTGCCGATTGAGGACTATCCCCTCTTTCGCCACCGCATGGCCGACCCCGGCGCGCTAGGCTGGAAGTACTCGCACGCATGGATGGACGAACACCGCGCCGTCGTCGATCGGG
>JBAVBF010000202.1:0-6814 GCA_049586115.1 Thermoanaerobaculia bacterium
ACTCTTTTGCTAAAGTGCGCGACTTATGACCGACATCAACATCGACCAGCTCGTGCACACTGCCGTCTTCGGAGATGGCGATGCGAAAGCCGAGGCGCGCAGGACGATTCATCTCGAAGCGCGGCGCCGCGGCGCGGTGTCGTCGTCGATCTATCCGCTCTACATGGCGTTCGGACGCAACGAGATCGAGCGCGCCTTCACCGTTCCCGCGTTCAACATCCGCGCGCTGACCTACGACGCTGCGCGTGCGCTCTTCCGCGTGGCCATGAAGCACGACGTCGGCGCGTTCATCTTCGAAATTGCGCGTTCCGAGATCGGCTACACCGAGCAGCGTCCCGGCGAATATGCGGCATGCGTCCTCGCCGCTGCGATTCGCGAAGGATTCAACGGTCCCGTTTTCATTCAGGGCGATCACTTCCAGGCCAGCGCGAAAAAGTGGGCGACCGCGGAAGGGCAGGCGGCGGAGATGAAAGCGCTCGAGTCGCTCATCGACGAAGCGCTCGCGGCCGAGTTCTACAACATCGACATCGACACCTCCACGCTCGTCAACCTCGACTTCCCCACGCGCGATGAGCAGCAGCGCGCGAATTACGAAGGGACGGCGCACCTGACGAAGTACATCCGCGAACGCGAGCCGAACGGGATCACGGTTTCTGTCGGCGGCGAGATCGGCGAAGTCGGCAAGTACAACACGCACCCCGAGGAGGTTCGCGCGTACGCGGATGGATTGAAGCGGCTCCTCGGCGGGATCACCGGCATCAGCAAAATTTCGGTGCAGACCGGCACCTCGCACGGCGGCGTCCCGCTCGCCGACGGTTCGATCGCCCAAGCCAAGATCGACTTCGAAGTGCTGCGCGAGACCACGCATATCTGCCGCGAGGAGTACGGGATGGCCGGCGCCGTCCAGCACGGAGCGTCGACGCTGCCGGAGTCGGTCTTCAACAAGTTCCCCGAAGCCGAAGCAGTGGAGATCCATCTGGCCACCGGATTCCAGAACATGATCCTCGACGCGCCGACGCTGCCACAGGACATCAAAGACGGCATCCGCGACTATTGCTTCGAACACTGCCTCGACGAACGGAAGCCCGAGCAGACTGACGAACAGTTCGTCTACACGACGCGCAAGAAAGCGCTCGGCCCGTTCAAGAAACGCATGTGGGAAATGGACGACGCCCACAAAGGCCCGATCATCGACGAGCTGGAAGCAAAGTTCGCGTTCCTGATGGAAAAGCTCGGCGTCCACAACACGAAGGACATCGTGGCCCGCTACGTTCGCGCGACCTCGACCGATCTGCCCGCGTACGCCGCCGCGTCAGCGGAGCTGACCGCGGCAGCGGTGGTCGACGCGAACGAAGGGGAGTAGAGCGGTCGTCTTGAGCACGCGGCTTTAGCTGGCGCCGATCGACACTCCGCGGGAGTCCTACATCGTCATCTGCGTACTCGTTCTCGCATCGAGCGTTTCCCGCACCGGCACCTTCCGCCTCTCCGACTCGATCCGATTCCTACCCCGCGCTTTCGCGCGGTAGAGGGCCTGGTCGGCGGCGTTAAAGAACTCTTGCGGGGTGGTCACGAGTGAGTGCGGCACGTTCGCGACGCCGATGCTGACCGTCATTTTGTGCGTCGCGGCCTCGGTGCGAACCGTCGCGGTCATGATCGTCGAGCGGATCTTCTCGGCGAAGTGCAACGCTTCGAAGAGCGAGGTCTCCGGCAGGAGGATGCCGAACTCCTCGCCGCCGATGCGCGCGACGAAGTCGCTGCGGCGCGTTCCGTGATCGAGAATCTGCGCGATGCCGCGCAGGACGCCGTCGCCGGCCGCGTGGCCGAACTGGTCGTTGATCGATTTGAAGTAATCGAGATCGATGATCGCCAGTGACAGCGGACGCTCGTATCGGCGCGCCTGCTCGAAGCGCGAGGCGAACTCCTGATCGAACGACCGCCGGTTGTGCAGCGACGTCAGCGAATCGGTCAGCGACAGCGCTTCGTAGCGGCGGCTGCTGGCCAGCAATTCCTTCTGCAGCTCGACGATGCGCATCCCGGCCCGGATGCGCGCCAGCAGTTCATCGATCTCAAACGGCTTGGTCACGTAATCGTCGACGCCCGATTCGAATCCCTCGATCTTGGCCTCGGCCGTCGCCTCGCCGGTAAGCATGAGGATGTAGCTGTGCGGCTGTGTCGCGCGAATGTCGGGGCAAAGGCTGGCGCCGTCTCCGTCCGGCAGGCGACGATCGAGAATGACCAGCGCGCAATCGCCCCGCTTTTCCAGGCGCCGCCGCGCCTCGGCCAGCGTTCCGGCGGTGGAAACCTCGTAGCCGTTTCGTATCAGGCACGTGCGCAGGACCGCCCGAACGTTGGCGTCGTCTTCGACAACAAGGATGGAGAGAGCGGGGGATTCGTCGATAGGGTCGGTCATCGTCATTCGGCGTTGCACGCGGCCGGCAGAAGAAGGCTCACGCGAGGGTGCTTCGATGGGATGCTCGGGACTGCCTGGACCGCGCCGGACGGCGTCGATCGGTGTCGCTACGAATGCGATCGATAACTCAAAATAAGTGTCGTCGATTCCCTACAGGATGTCCTGAAAGCAGGGCTGCCGCGGACGCATCTGGAGCAGCATCGTTGACACGCGCCCCGCGCCCGCCTATCCTCGCGCCTCACATGAATCACACCGCCCCGCGCTACGCGTATTACTACGGCTACTTCACGTAAGCGCGGGCACATTGCGCCCCGCGAGAAGGGGCGCCGGCTGGTCAGTCGATCCGAACCTCTTCCGCGCGGAAGAGGTTTTTTGTTATGGATCGAAACGACGCAGAAATCGAGTTGTCCCGCCTTCGCGATGCCATCGACCGCGTCGATGAAGTCATCGTGCGATTGCTCAATCAACGCGCAAAGTACGCGATCGAGATCGGCGAAGTGAAGCCGATTCTGGGTCTGCCGGTCTACGCGCCCGAACGCGAGAAACAGGTGCTGCTGCACGTCGAGCGAACCTCGGACGGCCCGCTCGATCCCGCCACCATGCGCCGTCTGTTCGAACGAATCATCGATGAGTCGCGCCGCGTGGAGCGGCAGGCGTCAGCGCGCGACTAAGGGGAAAAAACCAT
Organism: Thermoanaerobaculia bacterium; assembly: GCA_049586115.1. Classification (GTDB taxonomy): domain Bacteria; phylum Acidobacteriota; class Thermoanaerobaculia; order Gp7-AA8; family Gp7-AA8; genus JADGNZ01. Next base: position 3,096 of record JBAVBF010000202.1, read on the forward strand.
GGTCATTGTGATGGAGAAGAATGCCTCGGACGCCGCCATCGAGCGCGTCGTAGCGGTGTTGAGCGAGCGCGGATTCGACGTGCATCGGTCGACAGGTTCCGATCAGACCGTGCTCGGCGTCGTCGGCGACGTTGCCAGCGTCGATCCGCGTGAGTTCGAAGTGCTCAGCGGCGTGCAGGAGGCGGTGCGCGTCAGCGAGCCGTACAAACTCTCCAGCCGCTCGTTCCGGCGCACGAAAACGATCGTGAAAACGCGCGGCATCGAGATCGGCGGCAGCGACGTCGTGGTCATGGCCGGTCCGTGCACGATCGAAAACGAGCGGCAGCTTTTCGAGACGGCGAAGCGCGTCGCGAAAGCAGGCGCGCGCATTTTGCGCGGCGGCGCGTACAAGCCGCGCACCTCGCCGTACGCGTTTCAGGGGATGGGCATCGAGGGACTGAAACTCCTTCGCGCGGCGGGCGACGAAAACAACATGGCCACGATTTCCGAGGTCATGGAGATCAGCCAGATCGAACCGATGCTGGAGTATGTGGACATCCTGCAGGTCGGCGCGCGCAACATGCAGAACTACAACCTGCTGGCCGCGCTCGGCCAGATCCGCAAGCCGATTCTGCTGAAGCGCGGGATGTCGGCGACGATTCAGGAGTGGCTGCTGGCCTCGGAGTACATCCTCTCCGGCGGCAATTACGACGTGATCCTCTGCGAGCGCGGCATCCGCACGTTCGAAACATACACGCGCAACACGCTCGACATCTCGGCGATCCCGGTGATCAACAAACTGTCGCATCTGCCGATCATCGCCGACCCGTCGCACGCGGTCGGACGCCGAGACAAGGTCATGCCGCTGGCGCGCGCGATCGTCGCCGCGGGAGCGGACGGCGTGCTGATCGAAGTGCACCACGAGCCGGAGAAAGCGGTATGCGACGGCCCGCAATCGCTCTATCCCGATCAATTCGCGCGGCTGATGGACGAGCTGCGGATCATCGTGCCGGCAGTGGGGCGGACGTTGTAAGCGTCACGCGCGATCGTCGCCGGCGAAGCCGGCCTAAGAACCGTAGCCCACGCTTTTCAAGCGTGGGTCAATCGACAGGCGTGGATTTGTGAGCCCGCTTTAGCGGGCGAAAGAGACTTTCTTTCGCGCGTCAAGACGCGCTCCTACGGGCGGAGGAACTTAGTACCCCCACGTGAACGTGGGGGCTACGGTTCTTACGACGGCTACGCCGACGGAGGTGGGTGCGCTTGCGGCGTGTCGCAAACGCCCCTGCACTTCGCTAATACAATCCGCCGCCATGAAATGGATTGCCATCGTCCTTCTTCTCGTCGCTGTTTCCGCATCCGCTGCTCCGCCGCCGCTTGATGCGAAGACGAAGCAGCTTGCGTTCGACATTTACAAACAGCTCGTCGAGATCAACACTACGAACTCGGTCGGCAACAACACCACCGCGGCCGAGGCGATGGCGGCGCGGTTGAGGGGCGCGGGATTTCCGGCGGCCGATGTGCAGGTGCTCGTGCCGGCGAATCCGAAGAAGGGGAACCTCGTGGCGCGGTTCCACGGGACCGGCAAGGAGAAGCCGCTGCTGCTGCTCGCGCATCTCGACGTCGTCGAAGCGAAGCGCGAGGATTGGTCGATGGATCCGTTCGTCCTCACCGAGCAGGACGGCTACTACTACGGCCGCGGCACGAGCGATGACAAGGCGATGGCGTCGATCTGGATCGCGACAATGATCCGTTTGAAGCAGGAAAACTTCGTTCCCGATCGCGACATCATCGTCGCCCTTACCTCGGACGAAGAGACCGGCGATTTCAACGGCGTCATGTGGCTCCTGCAGGAACATCGTCCGCTGATCGAGGCCGCCTTCGCGCTGAACGAAGGCGGTTCGGGACGGTTAAAAGATGGCCGGCGTTTGTACAACGGCGTCGGCGCGAGCGAAAAGGTCTACGTCACGTTTGGACTGGAGACGCGCAACAAAGGCGGCCATAGTTCCGCGCCGCGCAAGGACAACGCGATCTATCAATTGGCCGAGGGGCTCGTGCGTCTCGAGAAATATGAGTTCCCCGTCGTGCTCAACGAAGTCACGCGCGCCTACTTCGAACGGATGTCGAAGATCGAAGAAGGCCAGACGGCTGCGGACATGAAGGCCGTCACGCTGGGTGACGCCGCCGCTGCAGCGCGGTTGTCGGAGACGCCGGCGTACAACAACCAGTTGCGCACGACGTGCGTCGCCACGCGCCTCGAAGGCGGCCACGCCGATAACGCGCTGCCGCAGATGGCAAAGGCGACCGTCAACTGCCGCGTGCTGCCGGGCGAATCGGCGGATGCAGTGCGCGACACGATCGCGAAAGTGCTCAACGATCCCGGCATCGAGATCAGCTGGATCGACAAGCCGAAACCGAGCGCGCCCTCGCCGTTGACGCCGTCGGTGATGAAGCCGATCGCCGACGTCACGAACGAATTCTGGCCCGGTACTCCGGTGATGCCGCTGATGGCTGCCGGCGCGAGCGACGGCCTTTATCTCCGCAACGCCGGCATCCCGACGTACGGCGTCTCCGGCCTCTTCGGCGAGTTGACCGACAGCCGCGCGCACGGCAAGGACGAACGGGTGCGCATCGATTCGTTCTACGACAGCGTGCAGTTCCTCTACGTGCTCGTGAAGCGGCTGGCGTCGTGAAGCGTCAGATCGCGATCGCGGCGTGCCTGTTTCTCGCTGCATGCGGCGGCAATACTCCTTCGCCCTCGCCGGCTCCTGAGCCGCGTCCGGTCGCGCCAGCGCCTGCTCCGGCCTCGCCGGAGGAGCAAGCGACGGGCACGGTGCAAGTCAATGTCAGCACGCTGAACATCCGCAGCGACGCGTCGACCTCCGCCGAAATCGTCGGTCACGCGCGGCGCGGCGAGCGGCTGACGGTCGTCGGCGACTCCGGCTCCTGGCTGCGTGTGAAGCTGAACGACGGCACGACGGGATGGGTCGCGTCGCAGCTCGTCGTGCGCGAAGGCGCGGCCGCGCGGCCGCGGCGCGGCGGCTGTCAGCCCGACAGCAACTACTCCTTCCTCAGTGCGCCGAAGCCGTCGTTCTTCGAGAAGGGACCGCATGGGATGGTCGTCGTCGAGGCGAGCGTCGATGCGCGCGGCGTCGTGACGTCGACGCGCGTCGTCTCCAACGACACGAAAGACGACTCGCTGGCGTCGATCGCCGAGCGCGAGGTGCGCAACGCCCGCTTCGCGCCGCCGATCCGCAACTGCGTGCCGAAGGCGTTCTTTTTCACCTACAAGCGCGCGTTCTGAAGAGGGACTGTCATCCAGAGCCGCCAAGCCGGGAGTCGCGAAGCGATGGACGGCGCAGGATCTCAAGTTACGCAAACTGCGTTGGAACTCTTAGAAACGTACGCGGGCTCCGGCTGGGACTGTGCATCTTGAGTTCCTTCGCCGTCCTGCGCCCGTTCCGTCGCTTTTCGCGACTCCCGGCTTCGGCGGCTCTGGATGACAAATCGCGTTACGTCCCGGCATTTCTCAGCGCACAAAAAAGCCGCGGCCGGGAAATCCGGCCGCGGCTTGCGAAGAACGCTGCGAAGGAACTGCTAGTGGCCTACGGCGTGTCCGCGTGACTGGCCTACCGTCACGGTCACTGTGCCGTGCGCGGCGTTGCCGCTGAAATCGGTGGTCTCGATCGTGATGGTGTAGACACGGTCGGTTCCGCCGGCGCGTTCGGCGCGGATGTTCGCGG
>JBAVBF010000203.1:0-6450 GCA_049586115.1 Thermoanaerobaculia bacterium
GCGATTGGAAGGACGATACCCATCCGAAGTCCAGCCTCTCGTGAACGACCTGAACGCGCTCCTCGACCATCGCGACGATGCCGTCCGCCGCGCGCTCGGCAAAGCCGGCGATCTCGCGCACGGGCTCAAGACACCGGTGGCGGTGCTCATGCACGAAGCCGATCGCGCGGACGCCGCCGGCGAGCACGACGTCGCGGCGGAAATGCGAACGCAACTCGACCGCATACGCCGTCAGCTCGACTACCACCTCGCGCACGCCCGCGCTGCCGCCTCGGGTGCTCCACTCGGCGCGCGCAGTTCCGTCGCCGAATCCGCCAACGCCCTTGCGCGGACGCTGCTTCGCCTTCACGCCGATCGCGGCCTCTCGATCGACGTGAATGTCCCGTCTGATCACACCGTCCGCGTACAGCGCGAAGACCTCGATGAGATGCTCGGCAACCTCCTCGACAACGCCTGCAAATGGGCGAAGTCACGCGTGAGCATCACCTCGGCGATCGACGACACCAACATCCTCATCACCATCGACGACGACGGCGCCGGACTCGATCCGACCATGCGCGATGCCGTCCTCCAACGCGGCATCCGCGCCGACGAAGCCGCACCAGGATCGGGATTCGGACTGGCGATCGTTCGCGATCTCGCTGATTTGTACGGAGGATCGATCACTCTGGAACGAGCGGATGCGGGAGGCGTTCGCGCGATGCTGTGGTTACCGCGGAGCTAGTGCGAGAGTTCCGCGAACGCCTCGACGAGGTTGTGCGGCTGGCGACTGACCACTATCTCTTCGGGATTTCCTGGTTGTAATAGAACATCGCCGTCACGCGCTCGAACTCGTTCGGGAAGTTCGCCGGCAAGGGATTGAGCGGGGAGGAAAGCTCGATCCCCTTCTTCGCGGCGAAGTCGTACGGCGGGATGCCGGAACTCTGCAGGATGGTCACGTCGGTGATGCTGCCGTCGCGATGGATCGTGAAGCGGATCGTGACGACGCCTTTGAGGCCGGTCTGAATCAGGTGAGGCATGTTCGAGTACCAGTTCACCCGAATCCTGCCGACCATCCCCTCGGCGTAGTCGCCCCAATCGAACCACGACGATTCAAACGACAGCGGACCGTCCTGCGCGAAACCCTTTTCGCCGCCGGCGGCGCCTTTGAGGTCGGGACCGTCCTGTCCGCCGCCGAGCGATGCGACCCGGCCGACTTCCTTGATCGCATTGCGCCAGTTCACCGGGCCGACTGCGGCATTGGCCTGCGCCGGCTGACGATACGTGAGCGTCGACAGCGCCTGCGGATTCGGTGGCGTCGGGGTAGCCGACGCTTGCTGCTCGGCAGCGGTCGCGGCCTGCTGCGATGGCGTGGACTGCTGCTTGCCGCCGGGAGTTTTCGGAGGGGAGTAGATCTGGCTGCCGTCGCCGGGACGCTGCGTCGGCTGCTCACCGGTCGGATGCGGCGTCGACGCTTTGCGATTGGCGTCAGACAGCGCCGCGTTCGGCGACACAGCGTGATTGAGCTTTGGGCCGGGCGCTTCGACGAATGTCTTGTCCGGATTCTGGCGAATCAGTTCGACGTAGCGTGCGATCGGCGGTGCAGGAGCGTCCTTCGAAACCGGCTTGTACGTGGCGATGAAATACGCCAGGAGCAGCGCGTGGACGATGAAGGAGACGATGATCGCGACGCTGACCCCGCCGCGACGCGCATCGGCCTGGTCGCCGAGGAGGTCAATTCTCTCTTCGAAATCGTGGAGTTCGTGGTCCAATCGGGAGTCCTCAGCGTAGAAGTTGGCCTGCCTCCGATTTCTTCCCCGGAGTGGATGCTAAACTCGATTCAATGTCCGACGTTTTCCAACCGGCACTGCCGCCTCCGCCACCGCCGCCACCACCGTTGCGGCCGCCAGCAACCGGATTCGATTTCGCCCGTCCGTTTACCTTTACGTTTGAGGACCCGCGCTGGGTACATAAAGTTTTGCTCGGTGGACTCTTCGCATTGGCGAGCGTCTTCATCGTCGGCGCATTTTTCCTTTACGGCTACCTCGCGCGTCTCGCGCGCAACGTCATCGCCGGTGTGCAGCATCCTCTCCCGGAGTGGGACGACCTCGGCGAGTTCTTCAGCGAAGGCCTGCGAATTTTCTGTGTCGCCTTGATCTATACGCTGCCGATGATCTGCCTCGTCCTCATTTTCATCGTGCCGTCGGTCATCGCGCAGAACGCCGACAGCGAAGCGCTTCGCAACATTGGCGGCGGCATGGCCGCGTGCGTCTGGTGCCTGATCTTCCCCCTCGGCCTGGCGTTGGCGATCTGGCTTCCGGCCGCACTGCTGTTCACCGCGGTCGAGCAGCGTTTCGGCGCGGCGTTCGAGTTCGGTCAGATCGCGGCGTTCATCAAGGCGAACATCGGCAACTACCTGCTGGCCTTCGTGGTGTGGCTGGTCGTGCGGATGATCGTTCCGTTCGGCTTCATCCTGCTGTGCGTGGGCGTCTTCTTCACCACGTTCTGGTCGCTGGTGGTCGCTACGTACGCATTCGCACAGACGTGGCGGATCGCTCATCCCCGGTGAAGCGAGACACCAAAATCGTGGCTAGCGTGATTGCCGGAATCGCCACCGCGATTCTGGCCGCCTCCGTCACCTGCGCGCTGGCGATCGCGAACGGCGCATCGATGCGATGGCGGCTGCTGTTCCGCGTCTTCTGTCACGGCATCCCGGAGCGGTGTCTGTATCTCTGGAACGTACCGATGCCGATCTGCGCGCGCTGTACGGCGATCTACGTCGGGCTGATCGTGTCGATCGCGCTGTTTCTGATTCTGCCGCGGGTGACCGAGCGCGTGGCCAGAATCGTTCTCTGCGCCGCCGCAGTTCCGATGGCCATTGACGGCTTCACGCAACTTGCCAAGCTACGCGTGAGCACGAACACGCTGCGCATCGAAACCGGGCTCGTGCTCGGGATTGCATTCGGCGTGTGGGCCTTGAGCGCGATCGAAAATCACAATGCCGTGACGATTCCTTGACCTCACTCTCACCGTGGGTTACGCTTCGAGCAAGCTTCCATCGCACCGAAAACAACCGAAATGGCCTTCCAGGGATCGCTCAAAGAGCTTCCGCTGCCCGACATCATCCAGTTGGTCAGCGTATCCGGAAAGACGGGCAAGTTCACTCTCTCCCGAGATCTCGACCGCGGCTACATCTATCTGAAAAATGGGCAGATGGTGCACGCCACGGTCGGTGAATTAGTCGGCGAGGAAGCGATCTACGCGCTCGCCATCTGGAATCAGGGAGACTTTCAATTCGGTCCCGGCGAAGAGCCCGACCGGCAGACCATCACCAAGTCGAACACGAACCTGCTGATGGAAGCGGCCCGCCGTCTCGACGAGTGGCGCGTGCTGTCGAAGAAAGTCCCCTCGGTCGATTACGTCCCCGAACTGCAGGTGCGCGAATCCCGACACGAGCAGATCACGCTGAATCCGCAGGAGTGGCTGCTGGTCACGCGCATCGACGGCCACCGTTCGATCGCCGACATCGGCAAAGTGCTGAACATCTCCTCGTTCGAGGTGGCCAAGATCCTTTACGGAATGATCACCGGCGAGCTGGTCGCCTTAAAAAAAAAGTCTGAATTCGTTCGAGACGAGGAGAGCGGCGAGCTAGTCGACCTGGCCGCGCGCATCCGCACGATCGCCGAGGAGTACATCGGCAACAGCGCGCACAAGACGATCGAAAAGCATTTCCTGCGCGCGCTCGACGGCATCATGAGCGGCGACGGCGAACAAGCCGTCGATGCGATGGTGACCGAGTTCGAGAAGACCGCGTCGCTGCTGCGCGGGCTGGCCGTGACCGAGCAGTTGCGCAACCGCATCAGCGAATTACGCGCCGCGGTTTAACTGCCTGTACCACATCGCTTCACCGCCGGCGAAGCCCGGCATAAGAACCGTAGCCCACGGCTTCGAGCCGTGGGGCAGCCAGCGGCGCGTCGGGTTGGAGCCCGCTTCAGCGGGCAAAAGCAGCTTTCTGTCGCCCGTGGGGGCTACGGTTCTTACGCCGGCTTCACCGACGGAGCTGTAGCTCGGAGGAACCCGCATAACCGCCGTGACACTCGCGCGTATACCTGCGCATGCTTCAGCTCGACGGCGTCAGTAAAAAGTTTCGCGGCGGCAACTACGGCGTCCGCGATCTCTCCCTTTCCATCGGCGGCGGCGTTCTCGGGCTCCTCGGTCCGAACGGCGCGGGCAAGACGACGCTGATGCAGATGATCGCGACGATCACGCGGCCCACCTCGGGCACGATCCGCTTTCAGGAACTCGATGCCGTCCGCAATCCCGACGCGATTCGCAGAAAGCTCGGATATCTGCCGCAGGACTTCGGCGTCTACGACAATCTCACGGCGATCGAGTTCCTCAGCTACTTCGCCGCGCTGAAGGGTGTGCACAGCCGCGCGCGCATCAACCAGATGCTGGAGATGGTGAATCTGCACAACGTCGCCAAACGTGCCGTCGGCGGTTTCTCCGGCGGCATGAAGCAACGCCTCGGCATCGCACAGGCGCTCATCAACGATCCCGATCTGGTCATCGTCGACGAGCCGACCGCAGGACTCGATCCCGAGGAGCGCGTGCGCTTTCGCAACGTGCTCGCGGATGTGGGACTCGGGAAGCTGGTCATCCTCTCGACGCACATCGTGTCCGACGTCGAGTCGGTGGCGACGCACATCGCCATCATGAACGCCGGCTCGATCATCGCCTGCGCGACACCCGAAGAGTTGATGCGCACCGCCGAGGGGAGCGTGTGGGAGCTGGTAGTGCCATCGGAACGGTTCGATGAACTGCGCCGGACCGCGCGCGTGTCGAGTGCCGTGCGCAAGTCGGATGGCGTTCACGTTCGGATCGTCAGCAGAGACATGCCGCGCGGCGCGTCCGCGGCCGAGCCGACGCTCGAGGATGCCTTTCTCTTCACGATGAGCACGAAGGCCGCGGCATGATCGAGCGCATTGTCGCGATCGTCCGCACCGACTTTCTCATCCGCTTCCGCCGCCTCTCGACGGTGATCGTCTTCCTGCTGCTGAGCGGATTCGCCTACGTCTGGGTTCCTGACGCCGCGACCGGCCGGACGCTGATGCAGATCAACGGCGCGCGCGTGCTCTACAACTCCGCCGCGATCGGCATGGGCACGTCGATGCTGGCGTCGATCTTCATCGGCCTGTTCGGCTTCTACGTCGTTTCGAACGCCGTCCGCCGCGATGTGAACTCGCGCTGCGGCTACGTCATCGCCTCGACGACGATGCGCAGCGGCGAGTACGTCGTCGGCAAGTTCCTCGGCAATGTCGTCTTTCTGACGACGTTCATTGCCGGCTACATGGCGGCGTCGATGGCCATGTTGCTCGTGCGCGGCGAGGCGCCGCTGGAGCCACTGATTTTCATGAAGCAGTACGCGATCGTGACGCCGTCGACGATCGTCTTCATCTCCGTCGCCGCCATCGTCTTCGAATCGATTCCGTGGCTTTCCGGCCGGTTCGGCGACGTCTTCTACTTTTTCGTTTACGCGGCGTCGCTCGGCATCGTGGTCAGCATGATGGCGCAGGGCGGCGCGGGGCTGGGCCGCTACCTTGACTTCAGCGCCTTCGGCTATCTGATGGAGCAGACGCAGCGAACGTTTCACACGACGTCGATCTCGATCGGTTCTTCGAGTTTCGATCCTGCCAAAGCGCCGATCACGATCGCGGGACTCAATCTCGCCGGCGACGCCTGGGCCACGCGCCTGGTCTCGACGATCGCGCCGATTCCGATGTTGTTGCTGGCGCGCGTCTTTTTCCATCGCTTCGATCCGGCGCGGATTCGCGCCGCGGGTGCGAAAGGAAAGCGCGGCTGGATGCGCAGCTTCAACGCACTCGCCAAACCATTCTCGCGCGTGTTCGCGGCGATTCCCGTCCGCGGCGCGGCACTGACCGACGCGATGATCACCTTCGCGATCACGCCATTCGCCGGCATCGCGCTGATCGGGATCACCATCGCCGCGCTGGCCAGCGCGAAGTCGCTCCCGATCACGTTCGCAGTCGCCGCGATCTTCATCGCCGACATAGCGTCCCGCGACCGCCGCGCGGGAACCATCTCTCTGATCTCCGCCTGTCCCCATCTCCGCGAGAACTACGTCCTCTGGAAGTTCGCGTCATCGTCGATCGTGGCGACATTGCTCCTCATCGCTCCACTCACTCGGCACCCGATCGCCGCAATCACCGGCATCCTTTTCATCGCCGCCGCCGCGACGTCCCTCGGCGTGATCAGCGGCAACCCGAAGACCTTCATCGTTCTCTTCCTGACGTTCTGGTACGTCGTGGTGAACGATCACGGCAAGACGAGGGCGCTCGACTTCGCGGGGTTCTATGCACCGCCGGCATTGGGAGTGATCGCGATGTATGGAGGTATCGCGATCGCGTTCATCGTCGGCGCCGCGATCGTGCATCGCACGCGCCTGTCATC
>JBAVBF010000204.1:0-3587 GCA_049586115.1 Thermoanaerobaculia bacterium
CCTCGTCGTAGCGGCCGGCGTCGAAGAGCACCGCGCCGAGGTTGAAGTAGGCGCGCAGAAACGTGTGATCGAGATCGGCCGCCTTGCGATAGGCCGCGATCGCGTCGTCTTTCCGGCCGAGCGGAACGAGCGTGTTGCCGAGGGTGAATTGGTACTTCGCGTCGTCGGGCGCGAGCTGCGTGGCCTGGGTGATCGCGGCAAGCGCGTCGTTGTTGCGGTTGAGTGAACGGAGAATCGTCGCGCGCAGCGAGTACAACGCGGCATCGCGCGGTGTTTTCGCGATCGCTTCATCGACGTACTTCAGCGCAGCGGCGGATTTCCCCAATTGCTGCGCGGCCGCGGCGGCGTTGGACAGCAAGGTACGATCCGAAGGCGCAGCGGCCGCACCGCGCACGAACGTGTCATACGCTTCGCCCACCTTCCCTTGTTTGAAGTAGAGCGCGCCGAGGTTCACGTACGCCGATGCAAGCGACGGCGCGACTTCGATGACACGCCGATATTTTGCGATCGCGTCATCGATCCGATTCGTTTCGCGGGCGCGCTCGGCGTCTTCCATGAGCGTCCGCGCGACCTCGGGGACGTCTTCCTGGGCACGCGCAACCGGCGCGACGATCGTCAACGCGATCACTGCCACGGCCAGCAAATAGCGCATCAGACCTTCGCCATCGCCGCGGCAATCGAGCGGAAGATGCCGAATCCGTCTGTGTTGCCGAGTAGCACCTCGGCGCACCGCTCCGGATGCGGCATCATCCCGATCACGTTGCGGCCCGCGTTGCAGATGCCGGCAATGTTGCGCGCCGAACCGTTCGGATTCGCGTCGCCCGTGATGCGTCCCTCGGCGTCGCAATAGCGAAAGATGACCTGACGATTGCGTTCGAGCTCGTCGAGCAGCGCGTCGTCCGCGAAGTAGTTGCCCTCGCCATGCGCGATCGGCACGCGCAACACCGCGCCGCGCTCCAGCTCGCATGTGAACGGCGTGTCCGTCTCCTCGACGCGCAGAAAAACATCGCGGCCGAGGAAACGAAGATGTTGGTTCCTCATCAACGCGCCCGGCAGGAGTCCGACCTCGGTGAGCACCTGAAATCCGTTGCAGATGCCGAAGACCATTCCGCCCGCGGCCGCGTGCCGCCGGATCGGCTCCATCACCGGCGCGAACTTGGCCAGTGCGCCGGCGCGAAGGTAATCGCCGTATGCGAAGCCGCCCGGGATGATCACGCAATCGGCGCCGCGAAGGTCCGTCTCCTTGTGCCAAAGCAGCTCGACCTCGGCTCCGAGCACGTCACGCGCGACATGCACCGCGTCGTGATCGCAGTTCGAGCCGGGCAGGACGACGACGCCGAATTTCATGCGCGCGAAGTTTAGCGCGGCGATGCGATGTAACGAATCCGGATCTGCGCTCACTACTTCTTTATTACCGGAGATAGGGAGAGGGTCCTCCCGACACCACAATGGTCTTCAGGTCCAGGACGGACAGCGGCGAGGTCCAAAAGTCGCAGGCGCAGGGCTCGCGGGTGCCGCTCGTCATCACGATCGTCGTGCTGGCCGCGGTGGGCAGCGCGTACTACATGTACTACCGCCAACAAGCGGCGTACTACACCGGCCGGAATCTGCGCCTGCTCTCGATGCTCACGGCGCAGGTCGAAGGACGCGTGACGATGTTCTCCGACTTCGTCGGCCTCAAAGCCGAATCCGACAATCCCAACAGCGTTACGAAACCGGGCGATCTTTACTACGCTCCCGGCTTGAAATTCGGCCAATGTACGGACGAATTGCCCGGCGAGCTTCCGGCGAAGACCGCCAAGATCCAAATGCGCCGCGATGTCGTCGAGGGCTCACGCGGTTGGAAAGTCCGGCTGCAGGCATATAACGATCAGAAGCCTGCCATTTCTTGTGCATCAGTGATGCTGGACGATGTCGCGCGGCCCGTTTTCACGAGCGATCTCGGCGCGGCATTCGACGTAGTCCTCGTGGCGAGGGAGGACGGCACGGTCCTGTACAGCGTCCGCCCTCCGCCAGTGTCGTCGACGCTGCTCGGCGTCAAAGACGACTGGATCGACGAAGCGGAAGAACTTCCGCCCACCGCGCCGCTCAACTCCACCGCACCGGCAGTTCCAACTACGGATACCTCGAGCGTCGCCAAGGCGCCTGCACCCGAGGCCGCAGCGACGCCCGCCGCGATGACGGAACGAGACAGCGGCGCACAACTTCTGATCACGAATCTGACGGCGCTCAAGAGAAGAAAGGCAGGGCTGTTATCAGACTACGAAGCGATCACACCTGCCTCGCTGACGATGGCCACCGGCCAGACGACGGTATCGCTCGGAGGCACCGATTACGTGCTGTTCACGCAGCCCTACAGCTATTCGCGCAGACCGGCCGGGGTCCATGGCAAAAGCAACGAATGGATCGTCTGTGGATTGGTCTCGGCATCGCGGTTTCGTTACGACGTCTTCGCCGTTTCGACGTCGGTGGTCCTGATCGCCATTGCCATCGTCATGCTGGCACTTTGTTGCTGGCCATACCTCCGCATCGCGCTCATCCATCCGAGTCAGCAACTGGCGATTACCGACGTCGTGCTGATCGTCGTCTGCACGATCGTCGGCGCCGCGGTGCTCACGCTGGCCTTGCTCGATGCGTTTGCTTACCGCGGCATTACGCAGACGGCCGATGAACAGTTGCGCGAGTTCGGCGACGCTGTGAACGACGGCTTCGCTCGCAACGTCAGTCGCGCCATGGCCGTGCTGTCGAAGGCCGAGGAATTGACGCGCTGCGATGCGGTGAAGGCCGCGGACCTGAAAGTCGCGGTCCAGAAGCTGCCGGTAAGCCTCATGGGCAACGACGCGGCTGGGATCTACCCGTACATCGATTCGATCGCGTGGATCGGCGAAGACGGCCTCCAGAAAGTTCGCTTCGGAAGGGCTCTCAGCCCGCTCAAAGATGTCAGTAACCGGTCGTACTTCAAACTCGCCAGCCAGGAGAGAACGTGGACGGTGCCGGGCTATCCGCCTACTCCGTACGTGCTGGAGTGGGTGCGGTCGAAAGCGACCGGTGACGTGCGCGCGATCCTGGCGAAGAAGACCGAGGAATCGGCGGATTGCGGTGTCGTCGCGCAGCCGGCGGGAAAACGCGGATCTCCATTTTCGGTCATCGCGATGGCGACGAACCTGATCGACGTCAGCGATGCGATTCCTCCGCCCGGCGCGGAGCTGGCCATCATCGACGAGGACGGCAACGTCGTCTACCACTCCGACACGCAGCGCATCGGCTTCGAGAATTTCTTCACCGAGACGGATCGCAATCGCGCGCTGCGCTCGGCCGTCGTCGCGCGGCGGGCCGCGCACGTCAACGCGACCTATTGGGGCAATGACCAGTCGATGTACGTCCTTCCTCTCAGCGGCTCGCCGTGGACGCTCGTGACGTTCCGGGCGAAACGGCTGACGCGCGTTCTGAACGTCGAGGCGACGCTACTGACGCTGTCATTGCTTCTGCTCAGCGCTACACCCTATTTCTTCGTCTACCTGGCCGTTCTGCTGCTGCGCCCGCGGTATCGCGCGCCACGGCTTTGGCCCGATCAATCACGCCACGGC
>JBAVBF010000205.1:0-11142 GCA_049586115.1 Thermoanaerobaculia bacterium
GCGGTTCCGTCATCGCGATCCCGCTCCGCTACCCGGTGGCAGGACTTCACGACCGGAGAAATAGAACCGGATCTCGATGCGCCGGTTTGCGGCGCTCCGCCCCCCGCGCGGCCGAGTGTCCGCGTAGCCGTTCGCGGACATCGTCCGCTTGTCGAGCGGCGGCGTGGTGCGCTCCGTCAGGAACCGAAGCACGTCCAACGCGCGCGCCGACGAAAGCTCCCAGTTATCGTGCGGATACGAGGAACGTTCGAGGCGCCGCGAATCCGTGTGCCCCTCGATTTGCAGCTGATCGTACAGCGGTGTGGCAGACGATTCGTCGACCGCGTGAACGACGCGCGCCAAGCGGCGCAGAATGGCCTGCCCGCGATCCTGCAGCCGATACTCGCCGGAAGGGAAAAGAATCTCTTCGCCGAACGTGATCTGTAGCAGATTCACATCGGAGCTGATCTGGATATCACCGCGCGCTACGTCCGCTTTGAATTCGCGGTCGAACAATTCGTTGAACCGCTGCTGCTTCTGCCGGGCAATCTCCGCCGCCAGCCCGGCCGGATTCACATTGTTCTGCACGAAATGGATGAGGAGAAAGAACATCAGCAGCGACGTCAGCATGTCGATCATCGCCGGCCAGAAGTTCACCTCCGTGTCGACGAGTGCTCCACGCGCATGCGATGTGCCGGCCCGCATCGTTATCCTCTGCTGACGAAGAAGAAGACGATCAGCAGCATGGCCGTCGCGCCAGCCGCAACGAGACTGACGTTGGCGTAACGCGATCTCCCGTCACCGCCTCCCTGCATCGACCGCGCGAGCCGATCCACCGCCGCCTGCTGCCCCTGCATCGCCGTATGAATGTCGGCCAGCGCCGACTGATGCGTCTGGCGGAACGCCGCGATCACCTGCGGCAGTTTCTCAGTCATCGAGATAACGGCCGCGTTGACCTGTGTGAGATGCCCGATCACGCTCGATATCTCGCCGGTCATACCCTGCAGCGGCGCCGTCGCAGCACGCTGCGTGATCGCTTCGATATTGTCGATCACCGTGGCGAACGTCTTCTCCACCGCTACGAGTTGGTCGGCCGATCGCGACTGCTCCGCCGCGACGGTTTTCAAGTGATCGAATGAATCGCCCAACTGCGTGGAAAGCTTCTCCCACGGCGTCTCGTCATCGAATGCCGGCACTGTCGCCGGCAGCAACTCCTCGGTCGTGAACCGCTCCAGCGCGTCATAAAACGCCGACTGCGCGCGAGCGAGGCGAAAGTTCAATGCCGACACGAGGATCGAAAAGAAGAGGCCCGCCAGCGTCGCCGAGAACGCCGTCTTCTTTCCCGCCAGGATCTTTCCGAGGCCGCTCACCGACGCCGCCCATTGCGTCGCGTTTGCTGCGCCATCGCCGCCCGGCAGCGCCTGCTGGATGTCGACGACCATCATCGACAAACCTACAAAGGTTCCGAACAGCCCGAGCATCATCACCAGACTGACGACGTATGCGGGGAAGGTCAGGCCCGAGTTCGCGCTCTCCTTCAGCATCGTGCTCTGCTGCAGCGCGTCAATGTTCACTTTCGCGCGCGCCTGCTTCATCCGCACGATCGACATGAGCCGGTCGCCGATCAGCGTGTCGGGCGGAATACCCTCCATGAGCTCGGCCAGCTCAATCAGTACGCCGGATGCCACCGGCTCCGGCGCGGGCACGACCACCTCTTCCGCCGCACCATTTGCGACGCCTTCGTCTGCCGTCGTAACGGGAAGCTGCCGCGCGTCCTGCGCACGGCGCAGGCGATCGCGGACGGCGTCGAGCCACTGCCGCTCGCGGGCGAGGTAACGCCGGCGATGCTTCATCGCGGAAAGGCCGCCGGCAACGCCGAAGATGACGATGAGAACAATGATGATCCGGCCCATGGTCGTGTTGTTCGCCCACAGCAGATTCAGGATGTCGTCCATGGTGGTCAGCGCCCGACGTTGGTGAACTTGGTGCTGCGGTCGACGACCATCTTTTCGATCGTGTAGCTCGACTCCGCATTCGCGCCCGAGGCTCCCTCAACATTCGTAAATTCGACCGACGGAGTCATTAGCGTTCCAATCTCTGCCGTCATGACCGCGCGAGCGCTTTCGGAAGAGTGTTGGCTCACTGGACTCGTACTGGCAGTGACGTCGTTTCGGATGGGCAGCGCCGCGACGAGCTTCTCGATTTCACCGTCCCAGTCGGCGTGAAGCTCGATCGCTGGGAGCTCATTCAGCAACGCGCCGCCAAAATCGATCGCAGGCAACTCGCACGGTGTCAATATCACCGGAATCAGCCACGATGCATCCTCCGGCTTTGCCAGCATCCGCTCGTTTGCTAGGACCAGATCGGCGGCGGCGTACTCGACGGAACCTCCCGGTTTCGCCGAAAAACAGACGATGCATTGCGCTGCCTCGACCATTGAACGTTCCAGTGCCGGCTGGATGCGCGTCCCCGGCGGTACGTTGTAGCGATTGATCGCGATCGAATATCCACGCGACGTCAGCTCCGCCGTCAGACGTCGCACCGTTGGCATCTGCTCACGCGTGTGCGACACGAATATGGACAGCTCAGGCATCCGTCCCTCCGAATTTTGAGATTCGACTCGGTAGACGGACGGAGTTCCCGATTTTTTTTGTCGCTTGGTCGTATCACGCGCCGAAGTCCACAATCACCGGAGAATCGAGAGTACCTCGGACGCGCTGCAACACATCGATTGGGGCAGTCATGAGCCCCACGGCATGTTGCGATCCGTTGTCGTTGTTCTTCGCATCGGTCTTCATGACGCTATGCAACCCGGGCGCGTTCGAGCGCGCCGGGTTCACAACTCTCTACGGTGCTACTGCAGGCGACGGGAGAGGCGCAGGTGCCGGCGGCGTTTGACGTGCCTGCGTCCCCTTCTTGCGGCGCGAGATGCCTTTCAGCCGTTTGATCTCCTCGACGTGCGGCAGCAGCACCGCCTTGGTCGGATCCTTCGCGAGCTGCGAACCTATCGCGTACGCCTGCATCGCGATGAGCCCGAGCCGTTGATGCCGATTGAGGTTGGCTCCCTCGATGCCGCTCAGGAATGCGCGGGCCTCCTCGGCCACTGCATCCCATCGCAGCGAGTCGTCCTGCAACTGTCGGACGTCATCGAGCGGCTGGCCGATCGCCTGCGACACATTCTCTAGAACGCCGATGACATTGATCGATGCCTCAACGACTGCCTTCGGCTGCATCCGCAAGCGCTGCTTGACCAGCGTACGCTGCTCCTTCGACATCGGTGCGGCGTCATCGATCTGCGACCGCAACGTGCGCAATTGCGCGATCACCGCTTCGGGGGCCAGCCTGGCCGGATCGGCGTTTGATGCAACAGGGGTGGTAGTACTCATGACATTTCCTCCTACGCGAGCAGTCAAGCCGGAGGTGACGTCGCGGACTCGTCGACAAGTGCGAGCGGCCACCGGCTGGAAGTCTCGGACACGCGCCGATTCCTCCGGTTGATGTGTACCCGAGGCGTGTACACACCCCGAGTGCCCGCGGCAGGAGGAGATGACTCAACTCCCGCGCCGGTAGAGGACTTTGTGCTATCCAGCACGCCCATACCGTCGACAGCCGCCAACGTCGAGAACCTTACGATATTCGAAGTTGTAGCGGCAAGGTAGGCCGCTCGGGCCCGCCAGTCAAGAGACAACGCACCGCGACGCAGCCTTGTAACAACGCGACGCGGTGCGCGCGCACAGGCGTACCGTGTGCGCAACGTTGTTGCGCATGTGCGCAACACTGCGGCGCGTGGCGCGCGACGTTGTTGCGCACTACCGCAACACTGCTGCGCGGCCTGCGCGACGTTATTGCGCGGCGACGCAACGTTGCTGCGCACCCTGCGCGACGCGGTCGCGCGCCCACGCAACACCGCTGCGAGTTAACGCAACGCTGCCGCGAATCCGGTGCGCACGAGCACACGAAACGCTCATCTGCGTTTCGATCTGCGCAATCTGCGGATTTAGCCTTTCTCAACCCGGCGGCCACGCCATCGCCTCGGCGAACCCCGGCAGCGCCGCCGACAACTCCTCGATATGCGCGCTGGCGATGCCGTCCAACTCCCGCTCCAGCACGCCGCTGACGGTGGTCTCCTGATGGTCCGCCCGATACTCCAGCATGTCGATGTGATGCCGCGGCAGCCGCACGCGCAACTCCGCGCTCCGGATCGCTTGCGGAAGGATTCCATCCGCATCGTCCCCGAGCGCCTCTTCGATGACATGCATCGGCCAGATCTGCAGCGCCTTCGCCATCATCTCCACCCGCGGAAACCACTTCCCCACCGGCGTCGTCCACAACTCGACCTCCCCGCCTCAATCGCCTCGGACATCTCCCTCCGCGACCACCCGAGAAGCCCCGTCGCCTGCATAATGCTGACATGCGGCCGTGGCTGTAGGAAGATGTGACGGATGCGGGAGATGAGGTCGGGTTCGAGCATGGTTTGGCGCCTCTCAATTACTAACTTAAATGTATGCTCGCGAGCGGAGCTTGTCAAGGCTCGGAGTAACACTTGAGGGAGACGACGGTCGCGGGCGAGCTGTTCGGGAAACGCATGCGAGAGATCCGCATGAAGCGTGGTCTGTCACAGCAGACCGTCGCCGAGCGAGCCGGGATTGCGCAGACTCACGTGAGCGATATCGAGCTCGGATTCAAACTCCCAAACCTTCTCACGGTCGTCCGCCTGGCGATTGCTTTGGAATGCAAGGTCAGCGAACTGACGTCTGCCTTCGACAAAGCGGACCTGTCGTCTCTCCTACCGAAGTGACTCACCCTCCACACACACCTCGGGCATATTGACATTTTGGCGCGCTCGATCCTAAGGACTTGGGCTTCCTTGGCGCGAGTGATTCGCGACTCTTATCGACTGATGCAGCGGGTCGCTATCATCCCCCACGGCTCGTTCAAAGTAGCCCTGTGTCCGAGCGGCGAGGAATCCTCGACTGGCGGGCCAACACTCTTCGCACATGTCGTCAGTTGCTGGGCCGTGGTCCGAACGTTCGATCAGTGCCAACCTTTCTCGGAACGGTCCCGCATCAGTGTGTGCTGCCGACGCAAATGCTGTGGGGTCAGCTTCGCATTCGTACGTTCCTAACGAGGTTCTCGTCAATTCCTGCGAAGAATTTCCGACACCTGTCCATCCAACTTAGAGAGGAGCCAAGGCATGCTAGCTCTAACTCTAGTTATCGCGATTCTGGCGTTGATCGCATTCGGTATTCCGTCAGTCTTTTTACGAGCCAGCCGGACCTACAAACACCGGTGGCTACGTGTAGCCATTCGCTTCGCTGGCTTTGCCTTCTCGCTCATAGTTATCTGCGCGCTGGGGTTGATTCTGTGGTCAACGAGACTTTCGAAGGAGGGCAGTATCACGGGGTCAGCAGCCCCTCCTGAAATCGCCGTAGAGCCCGCCGAAACTAAACAGGTTCTGGAGCTAAGGGAGTGGTTGGCGCATGGGGCAGCGGCCTTCAATCCGAAGGACGAAATGAAACAGGGCGAGGAAGAGACGATTGCTCTTCGGATCTCAGCGGATCCAGCTGATTCCGAGCTTAAGAACGACATGCCCGGCGGCAAGGCGACCCATCGCTGGCCACAGGACGTTTCAAAAGTGATGCGGGCGGAACTTACCGGTGACACCTTTAAGATCACGCCGCTGGCGCCAGCGGAACAACTCATACATGACGGACGCTTCGAGTGGAACTGGAAGGTGAACCCATTGAAGTCCGGCGACCATGAGCTCCAGCTCGTGACCTCGATCGTTGTACCAGTGCCCTCGATGGGAACCCAGCAGAGCGTAATCCATTCGGAGTATCGCCACGTACGCGTCCACGTAAGTCCAGTATTCGTCATGGCACATTTCCTAGCCGCTTATTGGCAATGGATCGCATCGTCGATCGCGATCCCGCTCCTCGGCTGGGGGTGGAAGAAACAGCGCGATGGAAAGCGAGCTCCGAAGGTCGGATTCGAGGCCGGATAAAGACGCCTCGATGTACCAAAGACCATTAGATCTCAGCGCGCGCGAGCTGGGGTCGTATCTGGAAAATCAACTTGGCGGGTGAACGTTAAGTTGATCTTCCAGATACGACCCCAACTTCACCGTGTCTTCCCAAATGCTTCAGCTCCACGACTCAGACTGCGCCGCCTCTGCGGCGTAGCTCAGATAGTCTTCTACGAGGCCGTGGATTGTTCCGGGCGCATGGTCCAGGACTTCAAGAACCGCGTCGATCGTCATCGCGAAGTCGAAGAGGTTCACGCAGCGCTCCTCCGCCATTGTCAGCTTTCCTGTCGTGTCCACAGGATACCGGCTGGCCGCAGACGTCGGGTCGAACTCATCGAACTCCGCGAGCAACCGCCGGAAGTCGCCAATCGTTGTGAAGCCCGGAATGCCGAGGTTCCACCCCCAGCCCATCGCTTCCATGACGCGCGCTAAGTCGGGACGCATCTTCTCGATTGTGATTCTGGTAGAGCGCTTCCACGTCGATGGACTCTCCCTGAAACTCCACCAAATCCATCCCGGCCACGATGATGCCCTTCACCGTCAGTTCCAACGCTTGGCGGTAGAGGAAGAACACCGGATATGCGCGAATGCCCTGCCGAAGAGAGATCGAATGCGTGAAGACTTCGTCTTCCGCGAGCGTGTTCACCACGGCCTGAGCCGCCTCCCGGTAAGACTCCGCGAGCATCCCGAATTCAGCGGCCGAGATAAAGCCGTTTTGCAGAGCGACCGAGCCCGCTATCCGAATGTCCGTTTCCTTGAAGAGAGTCTTCGCTTTCATGATCCCCGTAGTATGAGCCCTGCCACACGAGAGGGCGAATCCCCTGGACACCGGGGTCCCCGGCTCTTCATCCGTTATCCGTCATACGTTGCCCTTTGTCGTGCTTCATGTTCATCACCATTTCGTAGGACACCACTGGACCCCCGTTCCGGGACATAAGCAATCCCCCGCCGGGGACGCTGCTGTACCCGGGCACCCCTTGTGGCGCACGTCAGAGCAGCGTACAAAGCTGGTTATGAAAGTACCCGCACCCGAACAACAGCCAACCCTCAAAGAGAACGAGCGAAAGTGGACGAAGCCCCTGATGGATGCCGGCTATACAGTCATCCCGGCGGTAATCCTCGACCGCCAGCAGGCTCTTGGCCTCGATCCCGTCGATGTAAACATCCTCCTGCAGCTTTTCACGCATTGGTGGAAGGCCGACAACCTACCGTTCCCGTCGAAGAAGTCCATAGCCGAGCGCATTGGCAAAACCGAAAAGACGGTGCAGCGCCGTATCGCCAGGATGGAACGGGACGGCTTCGTGAAGCGCATCGTGCGTCGCAGCGCTGCGAAGGGCCAGCTCAGCAACTACTACGATTTCTCCGGCCTAATTGCTGCCGCGACGCCGTTCGCCGTCGAAGCCGTCGAACGGAAGGAGGAGATCAAGACCGAGGCGAAGACTCGTGCGAAGCGGAAGCGGCCGCAGTTCCGCGTCGTAAAGAATGAGGGAGGCTCTCAATGACCGCCGTCCTCTCCGCCATCTCAAGCTTCGGCCTGCCGACCGTAGCCGCCGCGGTCCTGATCTACGTTCTGCTCCGCGGCGAAATCGTCTTCCGATACCCGAGGCGCGACAACGCCGGAAAGTAACTTCTGCCTACTTTCCGCCGCCCAATTTCCATACTTTGACTTGCTATGTCTCCCCGCGCCTCTGCTACCGTCACTCTCAGGAGGTCCGAAATGCCGATTTACCGATCCCGCGCCCTCACCGGAAGCCCGCAACCCCGCTCGCACGGGAAGACACTCAAAGACCCGATCGAGCACCACTGCTCGACCTGCAACCAAACCTACGAACTCTCTCGATACGTCCGACCGTTCGTCGCCGGCACGTTCTACCCGACCCAAGGCCATCTCCAAGTCACCTGTCCCGATGGCCATCGAGAAGAGATCCCGACCACGCTGCACCATCTCGAATAGCGGACTCCCGTGCCATGTTGCTCCGAGACATGCATCTCTGCATTACGCGGCACACCGAGCCGAACGACCCGACTGGCACAACGGAGACGACCTTTCGCCTAAAGGACGGGATGCGGGAGATTCGCTTTCCCGCCTATCTCGGCGACGCCAAGCTCGAAACCCTAGCTGAACGCTGGTTTGCTATCCACGGAGACGGCGTGAAGAGTGATACGAACGCCGCCATCACCCGCCTCGGAGACATTACGCTGAACGAACTCCTGGCCGGATACAAGTTCTCGAGCCCGAACCCGATTCTCATTGCAGCGACCGAGGAGCGGATCAAGCGCGCGGCATGGATGCTCGTCGAAGACGCCGTGTACAACCGTTACGTCTTCAAGACGCAAGAACAGAACATCAAGATTTCCATTGATCCGTCAGCCGCGGGGCCGAGCGGAAGGCCCTGCCCGAAACGAGTACGGAGATACGCGACCACGTGGCCGACCACGAATAGCGATCGATCCATCACGCCTTAGCCTCACGTCGTCAGACTGTCAGCTCGTCCTTTGTCTCCCGGCCTCCGGCGGTAGAATCAAGGCATGGCGGGCGACGACGCAATCGATTGGGATAACTACGAGCTTTCCTCTTCCGATCCAGCAATAGAGTCCGAGATCGACCAGCTTGGGAAAACTTTCTATCAATGGTGGCTGCCTTGGAGCGCCGGTCAGCCCAATTCTCTTTGGCACTACACCGACGCCGAGGGCTTCCGCGCCATCATCACGAACGGCACCCTCCGCTTGTCCCACTCTCGCCTCCTGAACGACTCAACCGAATCGGCCCTAGGCTGGTCCCGCGTAACATCCGAGCTGGATACAGAAATCGCTTCGCAGGTTCATCTGAGCGAGTTTTTCAAGATGACAAAGGCCGTGGCAAACGACGTTCACAACGCCTACCACTACTTCATCTTCTCCCTTTCGGAGCGTGACGACTCGCTAAGCCAATGGCGTGCGTACGGCTCGGGCGGAACGGGCTACTCCCTCTGCTTCGACGGCCGAGCGCTCGCCGAAGAACGTCGGGACGGAGACTTCATGGTCGTTCGCCTAGTCTACGACGAAAAGCGACACCGCCGCCTTATCCGGGAAGCGATCGACCACACGCGAGCGGTATTCCAAAAGATTATCGCGCGCAATCCCGACAAGAAAGACCAGCCGGGCATAGCTCACCGCGTGAACGTCCATCTTGCTCAGCACCTTATGCGGGTTTCCCTGCTCGCCAAGGACGCATCCTTCGAGGACGAAAAGGAATGCCGGCTCATCGTCGGCTACTCCCCAAAGAGCGGTCAGAAAGATGTCGACATGCTGAAGAACGTGGGTTTTCGCTCAGCCGGAGGTATCGCCCGGCCGTATTTCGACTTTGATTTCAGAACACAAGGCGAAGAGCCCGACAAGACGTTACCTTTGGTCGCGGTTCGCTACGGACCCTCGCTGCAGCCGGTCACTACCGAGTTTTCAGCGAGATTCCTGCTCGATCAAAAGGGCTATCGGGAAATCAACGTCCTTAAGTCATCGGTCCCGCTCCAAGCGTAACCTCCGCGAGGGTAGAGATTTCCCAAGTTCCGCCTACAGTAGGAGGCAGTCATGGCGAACACGAAAGATGGTGCCGCTGGCGGCGGTGGACCTGGCATCGGAGGCGAGGCCGAACAACAAATAGCGGACCGAATGATGGAAGCTCTTCGGCCGACTCCGACCCCAACTCCGTCGCCAACTCCGCCGGGAGCAAATTCGAGCAACGCCAGCTTTTTCCAAAAGCTCCGCGCTTTTTTTCATATCCGGTGACCATCGCCGGGGTGTCCTTCGTTACGGGTCCGCCTTCCACGTCGTCAGCTCGCGCCACAGTTCCGACAGGTCGCTGCCCCACTCGCCCAGTTCGGCCTTCCCGCCGTGGACTTCCTTCGTCAGATGTTGCGTGACGAGGCGGGCTTTATGGATCAAAGACCGCACGAACCAGAACGATCCGATGAGGGCGGACGCACCCAGAAGATAGGGATGGCTCTGCGCGAGGGAGGTGAGGGTTCCAACCAACAAGTCTTGCATCAGTCCGCTCCGTCCTCGTCCGCTCCATGGCCCTCCTTCAAAGGGCTCTGGCGAGTTTGAGCGGCGATAAGCGACTGGTAAGACTGTTAGCTTCTATAGAACTTCTGTATCACTTCTGTAGCCCGGGCTCGCTACCGGGCCTATTGAGCCGCTCGGCCCTGCCGAGTGACTCTCTATCGCGACCGGCCGGTGCCGATCGCCTATGTTCCGTCCGGAGAAAAACTACCGAGCGGAACCTCTGACGCTGGACCGCCTTACGGCGGGATCGCGTCCTCCGGAGCCTCGCTGGGGTCGTTCAGAACGAACGGCGTCAGCACTCACTCCGACGCTCCGCAACACCGGCCGCGGATAAGACCATTCCGCCTTGACGTAATTGGTGGGTGTTCTACGCTTAATCCAAAGGTCAGCACGCCACCAAACCCAGCATCAACGAATGTCCCGGAAGTACGACCGCTCCCGCCACGCGCACTCCGCAGCCGTCGAGATCCTCAAAATGTCGATGAAGCCGAAGCCGCGCTGGATGCCGAGGTTTCCTCTGGGCGTTCATCCTGGGCTTCGTGTTCCAGAAGTGAGGACGTGATCCGAGGGGTCAGGCCTCTGCTCTGAACTGGATGGTAAAGCTCCCCACGCGGGTTGCTGGGACGTCAGGGTTGGCCGGCGAGAAGCAGAGGCCTGACCCTGGTTTTGTCCACTCAGCACCGCACTCAGCACCGCGCCAGCCTTGCAGTATGTTGCGCGCATGCTTCGCCTTTCGCTTCCCGCCGCCCGGGCGCTCCTCCTCGCGGCGCAGGGTCTTGAGCGGCCGCCTCGACTCGCGGGCAAAGCGGATGTACTGGCCGCCATCCGCCGGATGGGGGTGCTGCAGATCGACACGATCCATGTGGTGGCGCGCAGCCCTTACCTTGTGCTCTGGAGCCGGCTAGGGAATTACGATCCGGTCTGGCTTGACGTGTTGCTCGCGGAAGGCTCGCTGTTCGAATACTGGGCCCACGAGGCTGCCTTTGTGCCGATTGAGGACTATCCCCTCTTTCGCCACCGCATGGCCGACCCCGGCGCGCTAGGCTGGAAGTACTCGCACGCATGGATGGACGAACACCGCGCCGTCGTCGATCGGG
>JBAVBF010000206.1:0-7615 GCA_049586115.1 Thermoanaerobaculia bacterium
GGATGGCCTGCCGAATTTCCGCCCATTTCGGATGATGCAGTACGCCGGCGTCGTGCGGCGGAAGGTGAATCGACTTGACCGTCCAGACCACGATCGCTAGTTGCAGGACGGAGCCGATATCCGTCGAGAGTGCCGCGCCCGCCGCGCCCATCCGAGGAAATGGTCCCCAGCCGAAGACGAGGACCAGATAGAGGACGAAGTTGACGACGTTACCGATCAGCATCGCCATCACCATCGGACGCGTGATGTGTTGCGACTGCAGGTAGGCGCGGACGACGAAGAACAGCAGCATCGGTGCGAGGCCGGCCGTGCGCACGAGCAGAAACTGAGTGGCGATCGGACGCACGGAAACGTTGACGTCAAACAGCGACAGCAGCATCGGCGCGAAAAGCAGCGGAACGGTCAGCACGGCCGTGACGCCGAGCGCGAGCCAGATGCCCTGCCACATGACGTGCCGCGCGCGGACGGCATCGCCGGTGCCGAATGCCTGCGAGATCATCGGATCGACGCCGAGGTTGAGGCCGATGCCGAGAATCGAAATCGTGAAGAAGATGGCGTTGCCGAGTCCCGCCGCTCCGAGCTCGCGCGCGCCGAGGCGCCCGACGACGGCGAGATCGACGAGGCTCATGATCTGCGTCCCCGCCTGCGCTGCGGCGAGCGGCATCGCGAGGCGGAGAAGTTGGCGAAGCTCGGTTCGAAATGGGGACATTGGAAGGGTGAAGAGTGAAGGGTGAAGAGTGAAATGGGAAGAGCGATGTTGCTTTCTTTCACCCTTCACCCTTCACCCTTCGCTTCACGGAGCACTCTCATATACGATCAACGTCTATGCGTTATCTCGTCACCGGCGGTGCCGGTTTTATCGGATCCAACTTCGTTCGTTACCTCTTCAACAAATACGGCGACGCGGTGCAGGTCGTGAACCTGGACAAGCTGACGTACGCCGGCATCCGCGAGAATCTGGCCGAGTACGAGGGGAAGCCGAACTACCGCTTCCTGCACGGCGACATCGCCAAACCGGAGGATGTGGCCGAGGCGTACAAAGGCGTCGATGGCAGCGGTGTGGACGTCGTCGTCAACTTCGCCGCGGAAACGCATGTCGACCGCTCGCTGATGGAAGCGGGCACCTTCATCGAGACCGACGTCCACGGCGTGCTGGTGCTGCTCGAAGAAGCGCGCAAAACGAGCCTCAAACGCTTCGTGCAGATCTCGACCGACGAGGTCTACGGCTCGATCGACGACGGTTCGTTCACCGAATCCGATCCGCTGAATCCGCGCAATCCGTACTCGGCGTCGAAAGCGGGCGGCGACCGGATGGCGTACGCGTACTCGCAGACGTACGGTCTGCCGGTCATCGTCACGCGCGCCTCGAACAATTTCGGACCGTGGCAGTATCCGGAGAAGCTGATTCCGCTCTTCGTCACGAACGCCATCGATGATCTGCCGCTGCCGCTGTACGGCGACGGCCGCAACGTCCGCGACTGGCTTTACGTCGAGGACCATTGCGCCGCGGTCGATTTCCTGATCGAGCACGGCGTGAACGGCGAGACGTACAACATCGGCGGCGGCAACGAGCGCGAGAACCGCGAGATTACGCAGACGATCCTGGAGCTGACGGAGAAGCCCGACACGCTCATCAAGCGCGTGGCCGATCGGCAGGGACACGACCGGCGATATTCGATCGACATGTCGAAAGTGGAGTCGATGGGCTTCCGCTGCGCGACC
Organism: Thermoanaerobaculia bacterium; assembly: GCA_049586115.1. Lineage (GTDB taxonomy): Bacteria > Acidobacteriota > Thermoanaerobaculia > Gp7-AA8 > Gp7-AA8 > JADGNZ01. The sequence goes on from JBAVBF010000206.1 coordinate 1,723, forward strand.
GATTTCGGCGACGCGCTACGCAACACGGTGCGGTGGTATGTCGAGAACGAGCCGTGGTGGCGCGCCATCAAAGAGCGCAGCGCGGAGTTCAAGGCGTACTACGAGAAGCAGTACGCGGCGCGGTGATTTGTCATCCAGAGCCGCCAAAGGACGGCGAAGGATCTCAAGTTACGCGACCGGCGCTGCAACCGTGTTGAACGTTACGCCGGCTACGGCTTCTGTCACCCATCTTGAGATCCTTCGCCGTCCTTCGGCGGCTCCGGATGACAGTGCCGTTACGTAATCGCTTTCGCGATCACGTACGCCGCCGTCGCGGCGAGGCCGCCGACGATCGTCGTCTGCAGGGCGCTCTTCCAACGGCCGGCGCCCGTGTAGCGGCCTTTCACATAGCCGAACAGCGCCAGCGCGATCAGCGTCACGGCGATCGAGACCAGCAGTGCGTCGTGCGCGACGTGCAGCAGCATGTACGGGCCGAGCGGGATCAGGCCTCCGACCAGGTACGACAGCGCGATCACCGTGGCGCTGTTCCGGGCTCGCTTTGGGTCGGGCGTTTCGAGGCCGAGCTCGAAGCGCATCATGAAATCGACCCACTCTTTCGGCCGCTCGCTCATGGCCTGCACGACCGGGCGGATATGTTCGTCCGGGATGCCGTAGTGGCGGAAGATGTCGGCCACCTCGCGCATCTCTTCGCGCGGGATGTCGATGATCTCCTGCTCTTCTTTTCGTTTCTCCGCCGCGTAATGTTCGGCGTCGGATTTCGCCGCGAGATATCCGCCGAGGCCCATGGCGATCGAGCCGGCGGCGATCTCGGCCAGGCCGGCCGTGACCACGATGCCGCTCGAGGCAACGGCGCCGCTCAGGCCGGCGGCGAGCGCGAAAGGAACGGTAAGGCCGTCGGACATGCCGATGACGACGTCGCGAACGGTATCGCTGGCAGTGAAATGGCGTTCGGTGTGAGGCGTACGCGGCATGGCCCGCGCATTATGCCGCGCAACGCTGCCGGTCGTGCCCGCGCTCAGGCCGCGTCGAGTTGCGCGACGTGCCGCACGTCGGCGATGAGCTGCTGCATGTCGAACGGCTTGCTGTGGATCATGTACACCGGATCCTTCAGATTGCGGTCGAGGTCATGCTGCGGAACGGCCGTGGCCAGGATGGTCCGAAGGAGCAATTCCGGCTGATGCTCGCGCATGTGCGCGAGGACCGCATAGCCGTCGACGCGCGGCATCATCAGGTCGAGAAGGATGACGCTGTAGCCGTCGTTGTCGAGATTCTCGATCGCTTCCACGCCGTCGCGCGCGGTATCGACGCTGAGTCCCTGATGCCTCACGATCGTGGAAAGCATGTTTCGGATGGGATCGTCGTCCTCAATGATTAATGCCCGGAGCTGTGACATACGTCCTCGGCCAACGCAAGAATCCAGCCACGCGCCAAACGCTATGTGAGCGAGGCCACAATCGCGATCGGCGCGCCGATGACGAGAGCGAGAATCGCAAGCGGAATCAGCAGTGCCACGATGACCGATCCGATCGCGATCACAAATGCGAATTTCACGATCAATGCGATGGCGATGAACGGCAGCGCGAGGAGTTTGAGCGGCAGGAAAATGAGCCGCAGCGGCAGCAGGATGAGTTTTGCCGCGACCGCGAACAGCGCCACTGCGACGACCGTGAACATCACCACAACGAAGAGCGCCACCAACGCGAACATGACGTGATCCTCCGGGGATTGGATACGTGCTTTTTCGCCGCAGGTTTTCTCTGTGGTTCAAACGACGCTGCTTCCCCAGCGTCGATCGCGAACTCCCCGGTACACCGAGGCCGGCCGGATGATCCGGTTCGCGCGCCGCTGCTCGAAACAGTGCGCGATCCAACCCGCCACGCGGCTGATCGCGAATGTCGGCGTGAACAGCGGCACTTCCAGATCGAGTCCGTGCAACAGCAGCGCCGTGTAGAACTCGACGTTTGTCTGAAGACGCCGTCCCGGCTTGTACTCCTCGAGCAGCCGCAGCGCGGTCTGCTCGACCGAGCGCGCCAGCTCGTACAGCGCCATGTCGCCGCCGCGCGTGAACATCCGCTCCGCGGCCACGGCAAGGACGTCCGCGCGCGGATCGCGAACTTTGTAGACGCGATGTCCGAATCCCATCAGCTTCTCGCCCGATTCGATCTTCTTCCGCAGCACCTCCTCGGCGCGCGACGCATCGCCGATCTCGAAGACCATGTCGAGCGCCGGCCCCGGAGCGCCGCCATGCAGCGGACCCTTGAGCGCGCCGATCGCGCCGGTGATGGCGGAGACGAGATCGGAGTTCGTCGAGGCGATGACGCGGGCCGTGAACGTGGACGCATTCAGCCCGTGATCGACGACGGTATTGAGATACGTCTCCAGTCCGCGCACGCGTTCGTCCGAGGGAATTGCGCCGGAGAGCATGTAGAGAAAGTTCGCGGCATGTCCGAGGTCATTCCGAGGCGCGATCGGCTTGTGGGCGTTCGATAACCGCCAGTAGGCCGCGACGATGGTTGGGAAGGCTGCCAGTAGATTGCGAGCTGCGTCGTCATCCGTCTTGGCGCCACGCAAGCTGACCGTTCCAGCTGCCATCCGCAGCGCGTCCATACTGTCGGTTCTCGCATCCGCCGCGGCTCGCAAAAGTTCATACGCGACGGCTGGCAACTCGCGGCGCCGCGAAAGATCCGCGCGAAACGTAGCCAGCTCCTCGTCCTCAGGCAGCTCGCCGTACCAGAGCAGAAACGCCGTCTCCTCGAACGCCGCGTTCATGGCCAGCTCCGCGACAGGAAATCCGGCGATGACCAGCTCCCCCGCCGTCCCGTCGACCATGCTCAGCGACGTTTCCGCCGCGATGATGCCTTCCAGCCCGTTGTGAATGGTGGTGTCGTTCATGACGGCAACGTAGAGCGTCACATCAATGTTGTCAATATTGATTCGATAATCAATAATGCTCGCCGCTATGGTCACCTGGCTTTCCTCGGACGACGCTTCCAAACGCCTCGGCATCAGCAGGACCACCCTCTACGCGTATGTCAGCCGCGGGCTGGTCCGTTCCGCCGCTACGCCCGGTCATCCTCATCAGCGGCGCTATGCCGCCGAGGATGTTGAACGGCTGAGAAGCCGGAGCGAGCATCGGCGCGATCCGGGGAAAACCGCGGAACGGGCACTCCATTGGGGTGTGCCGGTGCTCGAGTCCGCGATCACGCTCATCGACGGCGATCGTCTCTACTACCGCGGCTACGACGCCTGCGAGCTGGCGCGCACGCGAAGCGTCGAAGAAGTCGCGGCGCTGCTCTGGTCCGGCAGCTTCGACATCGATGTCTTTGCCGCCACGCCGCTGCACGTAGTCGCGGGCGGCAAGAGCGTCGAAGATTTGCCGTTCGTGAGCCGCGCGCAGTCGATGCTGCCGCTGGTCGGTGCGCGCGATCCGCTCGCTTACGATCTCCGTTCGCGCGCCGTCGCCCAGACCGGCTGGCGCATCGTCAACTTATTGACGAGTGTGGCGGTAGAGTCGGCCGAGCTCGAAGATTCGATCGAAGAAACGCTGCACAAACGCTGGGTGCCGAAGACGCCGCATGCCGTCGAGCTGCTGCGCGCCGCGCTGATCCTCTGCGCCGATCACGAGCTCAACGTCTCGTCCTTCACCGCCCGTTGCGTCGCCTCGGCCGGATCGAGTCCGTACGCGGTCGTGGTGGCCGGACTCACCGCGATCGAAGGCGCGAAACACGGCGGCATGAGCGAGAAAGTGGAGTCGATGTTCGACGATCTTCGCCGCGCGCGGGACGTCCGCAAAGCGCTGGCCGATCGCCTGCGGCGTCACGAGCCGATCCACGGATTCGGACATCGCCTCTACACGAACGGCGACCCACGTGCAGCACTGCTGATGTCGATGCTGGCGAAGCGTTTCGGAAAATCGCCCGAGGTCGTGTTCGCAAGGAATGTGGCAAAGGCGGGCGAGGAGCTGACCGGCGACAAGCCCACGATCGATTTCGCGCTCGTCGTCCTGGCACGTGCGCTGAAGCTCGACCGCGGCGCGCCGCTCACGCTCTTCGCCCTCGGCCGCAGCATCGGCTGGATCGGCCACGCCATCGAGCAGTACGGGAAGGACGACATGATCCGCCCGCGCGCAAAATACGTCGGACCGCCGCCGTCGGATCAAGGGCGCTGATCGAACGGCCGGCCGATCAAACTACGCCGCGGTAGAGATACGCGATCCCGAACGTCAGCGGGCGGTAGTCGATCGACGAAAACTTCGCTGCGCGGCGCATCAACGCCGCAAAATCATCGCCGCATGGAAATCGCGCCGCGGATGATTCGAGATACTCGTATGCGCCGCGCTCGCCCGTGACGGCGCCGCCGAGGCGCGGGAGGAAATGGCGGCGGTAGGTTTGATAGAGCGAGCCGACGACGCGGCTCGACGGCTGCCCGAACTCGAGCACGATCACGCGGCCGCCGGGACGGACCACGCGAGCCATCTCGGCGATTCCTTTGGAAGGATCGCCAACGTTGCGGATTCCGAACGAGATGCTGGCGACGTCGAACGCGCCGTCGTCGAACGGCAGCGCGGTGACGTCAGCGACCTCGAAGGTGATGTCGCGCGACTTGCGCCGCGCGAGATCGATCATCTCCGGCGTGAAGTCGGTGCCGACCACACGTCCATCGCCAACCGTCTTCTTGAACGCGATCGCCAGATCGCCGGTACCGGTCGCGCAATCGAGCACCGCATCGCCGTCTTTTGCGCCCGACCACCGCACCGCGGCGCGGCGCCAGAGGTGATGCACGCCGGCGGACATGATCGTGTTCGCGCGGTCGTAGCGTCCGGCAATCGATCCGAACATCGACTTGATGCGCGTCGGATCGGGACCGGAGTAATCATCGGTGGCCACGCGGCGCATAGTAGCAACGAGAGGCGAAAGGCCTTCAACCACAAAGACACAAAGGACACAGAGAGGTTTTCTTCGTGTCCTTTGTGCCTTTGTGGTGAAATCGGTCCTCGTGACCCGCGACTTCGCCTTCATCCAGACCGCGCCCGGAAAGGTGTTCATCGGATGGGGCCCGTTCGAGCAGTTGCCGTTCCGCCGTCCGGAACATCCCGCGTTTTTCATCGCCGACTTTTTTCTCGACGATCCGCATCCGTGGCGGCATCCGGCGTCGTGGGAAGAGACGACGTTCGACGAGCTGGCGTCGCGCTTCGATGATTGCGGCGTACCGCAAGTGACGTGGGAGGCCGCATCGTTGGACGACTTCACGCGGCTCTTCGAGTCGGCCCACGCGGCAATGGAGCGCGGCGATTTCAAGAAGATCGTGCCGGTGATTTTCGAATCGGGTCGTTTCGCCGAACGCGGCGAATGGTGGCGCTGGTTTTTCACACGCCTCGCGCAACTTCCGCCGGGCATGCGCGCGTATGGTTATGCCTACCAGAACCACGGCCTGGTCGGCGCGACGCCGGAGTTCCTTTTCCAGGCCGAGTCGCGCGGCTACCGCACGATGGCGCTCGCCGGGACGCGCCCTGTGCTTCGCGCGGACGAGCTGCTGCGCGATCCGAAAGAGTTGCGCGAGCATCGCTTCGTCGTCGACGACATCGTCCGCCGCCTCGCGCCGTTCGGGAACGTCGAGATCGGACCGCTCGGAACCTTGCGCCTTCCGAAGATTGCTCATCTCATCACGCCGATTTTTTTCAATGAGAGCGACGGATCGGAGCGGATGTCCTTCTCCGACATGGTTCGCCGCCTTCACCCCACTGCCGCCCTCGGCGTCTCCCCTCGCAGCGAAGCCGGCGAGCGCTGGTTGCGCGAAGCGGATCGCGGCGTGAAGCGCCGGACGTTCGGCGCGCCGTTCGGCCTGGAGCGCGAAGACCGCTCCGCCCTCGCGCTCGTCGCGATCCGCAACGTGC
>JBAVBF010000207.1:0-8353 GCA_049586115.1 Thermoanaerobaculia bacterium
CCACCAGTAGTGCAGACCGGCCATGTAGGCCATCACCGCGCCGCCGACCATCACATAGTGGAAGTGCGCGACGACGAAGTACGTGTCGGTGACATGGACGTCGAGGCCGATGGCGGCGAGGAAGAGTCCCGTGACGCCGCCGATCGTGAACAGGCCGATGAAGCCGAGGATGTAGAGCATCGGCGTCAGGAGCGCGACGGAGCCTCGGTACAACGTCGCCGTCCAGTTGAAGACTTTGATCGCCGAGGGGACGGCCACGAAGTAGCTGAGGAAGGAGAAGATCATCGCCGAGTAGACGGAGATCCCGGAGACGAACATGTGGTGCGCCCAGACCAGGAAGCCGAGGAAGGCGATCGCGAGCGAGGAGTACGCGACGAACGAGTATCCGAAGATCTTCTTTCGCGTGAACGCGGCGACGACCTCGGAGGCCACGCCCATGGCCGGCAGAATCATGATGTAGACGGCGGGGTGCGAGTAGAACCAGAACATGTGCTGGAAGAGCAGCGGATCGCCGCCGAGGGCGGGATCGAAGATGCCGACGTGGACGACGCGTTCGAACATCAGCATCACCAGGGTGATCGCGAGGACGGGCGTAGCCAGCAGCTGCACGATGCTCGTCGCGTACATCGCCCACACGAACAGCGGCAGGCGGAACCAGGTCATGCCCGGCGCGCGCATGCGATGGATGGTGACGAGGAAATTGAGTCCGGTCAGGATCGACGAGAAGCCGACGATGAAGGCAGCGAACGTTACGCCGAAGACGTGCGTGTTCGAGTATTGCGTCGAGAAGGGCGTGTAGAACGTCCAGCCGGTGTCGACGCCGCCGGTGATGATGATGTACAGCCCCATCACCGCCGCGATCATGTAGAGGTACCAGCTGAGGAGGTTGATCTTCGGGAAGGCCAGATCCTTTGCGCCAATCATCAAGGGCAGCAGAAAGTTTCCGAGCACCGCGGGGATCGACGGAATCAGGAAGAAGAAGATCATCACGATGCCGTGCAGCGTGAAGAACTTGTTGTAGGTGTCGCTGGTAAGCAGATCGCCCTCGGGCGTCAGCAATTCGATGCGCATGGCCACGGCGAAGAAGCCGCCGAGGATGAACATCGCCGTGATCGAGAAGAGGTAGAGGATGGCGATGCGTTTGTGGTCCTTGGTCAGGAGCCACGAGAGCGCGCCATAGTCGTGCGTCACGTAGTTCCTCGTCCCCTCGGGCTCGACGAAGCGGACGTCGTGCAATGTCACTGTGCTCATGGCGTCGTACCTTTGTTTGGCTGCGGCGGAATACCTGCGCCCGGGTTGAGCGGCGAGCCGGCGCTGGTTTCTTTCGATGATGGGGATTCGACCGGCGTCACGGGCGCTTTCTGCGCGCCGAGGGAGCGGACGTACGAGACGAGCTTGAGGAGATCGTCTTCGCTGACCTGGCCCTGGAACGTCGGCATGATGCCGGTGAAACCGCGGACGATCTTCGCCTGCGGATTGAGGATCGATTCGCGGATGTAGTTTTCGTCGGCCACGACGCTGCTGTTGTCGGTCAGCGTGACCGGCGTTCCGTACACGCCGGCGAGAACGGGACCGCGGCCGGTGGCGTCATTGGTGTGGCAAGTGTTACACGCGTACTTCTGAAAGAGCTTCTCGCCCTGCGATGCCAGCGAGCCTTCCGCGCCGCCTGCCAGCCATTTCTGATAGTCGGTCGGTTCCATCACTTCCACCCAGCCGATCATGCCGGAGTGCAGCGTGCCGCAGTACTCGGCGCAGAAGATGTGGAAGCGTCCGGTCTTCGTGGCCTGGAACCACATGGTTTTGTAGCGGTTCGGCAGGACGTCGGCTTTCACGCGGAAGACCGGGAAGAAGAGGCTGTGGATCACATCCTCCGAGGCCAGCGTGATGCGGATCGGACGTCCGACCGGAACGTGCAGCGTGTTGATCTCGCGCTGGCCGCCGGGATGCTGGAACTTCCACATCCATTGCTTGCCGGTGGCGTAGATATCGAGGGCGTTTTCGGGGACGCGCTGGATGCGGAAGTAGAGCCACGAGCCCCAGACGAACATGACCATGAAGACGAGGAACGGGATGATGATCCAGGCCGCTTCGAGAATTTTGGGCGGCTCGTAGTCCTGCGCGATCTGGTTCTCGGGAGTGCGGCGGTATTTGATGGCCAGCGTGAAGATGACCACGAAGATGAGCACGGAGACGGCGCCGCTGACGACGCACATGAACGTCATCAGCGCGTCGACGCCCGGCGCGACAGTCGAGGCCTGGTCCGGCCACAGCGGGAAATCGGAAAGCATCATCGAGCGTGCTCTTTGCGGATCATGATGAAGATGAAACCGAATAGGCCAAGCATGGTGGCCACACCGCCGGCGCGAACGAAGTTCATCGCGCTGCGGCTGTAGCGGCCGGTGGCCGGATCGTAGTGATAGCAGAGGAGAAGGATGGAGTCGGAGGCGGTGCCGATTTTTCCGGCCGAGGCTTCGACGAGGGCGAGACGGAGATCGCGCGGCTGGTAGGTGAAGCCGTAGAGGTAGCGCGAGACGCGGCCCTGCGGGGTGACGGCCAACAGCACCGCACCGTGCGCGAACTGGTCCATCTTGATGTCATAGGCGTACTGGAATCCGGCGATGTTCGTGAGCCGCTTGATGGCGCTCTCCGGACCGGTCAGAAAGTGCCAGCCGTTGGCGGCGCCGAAACGGCCGTAGCGATTGACGTACTGCGTCTTCTTCATCGCGGCCTGCTCGGGCGTGTCGCGCGGATCGATGCTGATGGTGACGACGTCGAACTCTTTGCCGATGTCGAAACGGAGCTCGGTGAGCGCGTTGGTGACGCCGTCCATGACCATGGGACAGAGCATGGGGCAGCGGTAGTACATGAAGTTCAGCAGGACCGGCTTGCCGTGATTGAAGTACTGGCCGAGGCGTACGACGTTGCCGGTTTCGTCGCGGAGCATTAGGTCGAGGGGGAGCTGGGTGTTGAGGTTTTGTTGGATCGCTACTTTGCCGGGGAGCGTGGGTGGGGTTTTGGAGTTTTGCGCTGCGAGCGGGAGCGTCGCGAGGATGATTAAGAGAAACGGGTTCACGCGGAGACGCGGAGAGGCGGAGAAAATCATGGGGTCACCACCGGTAGCCCGCGTTGCACAACCAGTTCTTTGGCGGTTTCGATGGGGAGTCTCACCACGCCTTTTTGTTTGTCGACCCAGCCCGGTTTGTTGAGCGCTTCGTCTTCGGCGGCGCGCATGTCGGCCATATCGGTGAGCGGCGTGTTCGTGTTGGGCGGCAGATCCTGGCCGTTGACGAGTTTGTTCGGGAACGGCTGCAGGCGAGGCATCGGCGGAACATTCGATGGCGGCGCCATCATCGTCAGCGGCTGCGACGATTCGTTGCGGAAGTGCTTTGCGTACGCGTGGAACTGCAGGTAAAGCACGGCGTGCGTGACGAAGGCGAAGACGATGAAAATCACCACGGACCACAGCAGCGCGCGGACGTTGACGTCGCTGTCTTCGTGACGCGTTTCGGGGTTGACGATGTCGCCGTCGCGGTAGTGGGCGTGTTCAGGCATTGACCTTCAGCGCTCCTTCCCGAATGGCTTCTTCGACCCATGTTTCGTGGATCGGGATGATGGTCTGGCCGCGCAGCTGGCCGATGAAGGCCCAGATCCAGACGCCGCCGATGCCGACCAGCGAGGTCAGGTCCATCCACGACCAGGTGAAGTGCTCGCCGTACCATGACGGCGCGACGAGCCAGTAGAGAACGACGTAGCGCATCACGATCACGATCACCGCCACGATGGCGATGGTCTTCGGTTTGTCCTTGATCGGCCGCATCAGCAGCAGACCGAACGGCAGGAAGAAGTGGAACATGGCTACGCTGAACGCCACCGCGCCCCACATGCCGGTGTTGCGCACGAGATAGTGCGGGATTTCCTCGTGGATGTTGGCGTACCAGATCAGCAGGAACTCAGAGAAGGTGGTGTAGGCGTAGAACATCACGAACGCCAGCATCAGATTGCCGAGGTCGCGGAAGTGGGTGGGCTTGAGGACGCCGCGCATGGCGTCGGTATTTGCGAGCTGCGCGAAGAAGAAGGTGACGAACGCGAGCGCCGAGAGCCCGCAGCCGACCACGAAGGTGATGCCGTACATCGTCGAGCTGAATTTCGGTTCCGTCGACAACATCCAGTCGATCGAAGCGAAGGTGAGCGTGAGCACGATCATCACCAGGCCGGACGCCGCCCACTTGCGGCGTTTGAGCTCCGTGAACGGCGAGCGGTCTTCGTAGAACTTGAGCGAGAGGATGCGGATGCGCCACGCCCAGAGGTTCCAGAGCGCGAAGTAGAGCGCGGCGAAAATCAGGAAGCGCTTCCAGTTCAGCCAGTAGAGCTTCTGACTGACGTTTTCGTCCGCCATCGCCCACGCGGTGTCGGACCATGGGTAGAGATACTTCATGCCGAAGAGGATGGGGATGAAGAACAGCACCATCCACATCATCGTGCGAGCCGAGGCGCCGAGCGGGCGGCGGATCATGAGGCCCCACTCGCCGCCGGTGACGTACTGCAGCATCAGCACTGCCAGCGAGCCGGCCACGATCGAGAACCAGAAGAGGAAGCTCGGCAGATACGCGCGGAAGAACGTCTGCGGATTGACGAAGTAGCCGGCGATGCTGAGCGCCAGTCCGATGATGCCGGCGATGAGCGACGGCATCCGCCAGCGGGCGATGCCGGTCGCGGGAGTGCTGGTGCGCACGTCCGCCGTCACTGCGCGCCTCCGAGTTGCGCGCGCTGCGTCGGCGGGAGGTCGTTGACCGTGCCGTTCTGGCTCAGCTGCAGCGCGCGGATGTAGGCGATGATCGCCCAGCGGTCGTTGACCGGAACCTGCACGTTGTACGGCGGCATGGCGCCGAATCCGTTCGTCATCACATCGAAAAAGTGCCCCGTCTTCGCCGCTCTCAACGCCTCGGTGTGGAACGAGGGCGGATGCCGCAATCCGCGCGACGGGATCATGCCGTTGCCGTCGCCGCGCCGTCCGTGACATGGCGAGCAGTAGATGTTGAAGCGTTCCTGCCCGCGGTTCATGACCTGCCCGGTGACGGCGAAGGGGAAGCCGTCGCCATCCGCGCCGGCGATTTTTCCGGTGACGAGGAAGCCTTCCAGCGGCAGCTCGCCGCGCGCGACGGTGCCGGGAATGCGCGGGCGGGCGGACATGCCGTCGGAGAAAAAGTCGCTCGGTTCGAGCGGGTCGTATTTGGGTTGGTTGGCCATCTTCTGGCGGCATCCCACCAACGCGAGCATCAGCAGCAGCGCGAGCACCTGCACAGACAAGAGTGTCTGTGCCACATTAGGCAGCGCGTCTGCCACAGTTGGTGTGGCACAGACACTCTTGTCTGTGCTGCGAGCGAAGCGAAGCGGCCGTCTACCACGGAACATCGACAACCTCCCGTGGGTGGAGTGCCTCGAGAAACTTCCAGACGCCGTCGAAGTCGAACTTCGGATCGCGGGCCTGAATGACCAGGAAGAACTTGTCGCGCGACGCCTGATCGAAGCGCCGCACGTTGAAGACCGGGTGATACGGCATCGGCAGGCCGTTGAGGGCCAGCATGCCGAAGACGGCGGCAAATGCGGCGATCAGGATCGTGCACTCGAAGGTGATCGGGATCCACGCCGGCCACGAGTTGTACGGCTTGCCGCCGATGTTGAGCGGATAGCTGATGACGTTCGCGTACCAGCACATGAAAAAGCCGGCGATGCCGCCGATGATCCCGCCGCCGAGGACGATGGCCGACATCGACGACATGCCGGTCGACTTCATCCCCACTGCTTCGTGCAATCCGTGAATCGGAAATGGCGAGAAGGCGTCCATCTCCGTATACCCGGCCTCGCATGCGGCCTCGGCGGCCGCAGTCAGGTCCGCCGGCGTGGTGAACTCGGCGATTACTCCATACAACCCCGTTCTGACTTTGCCGATCGCCATCGCGTTACGCCTCGTGTCCTTCCGGATGCGCCTGCGCCTCGGGCAACAACGTCCGCATCTCGAAGATGGAGATCATCGGCAGGAAGCGGACGAAGAGGAACAGCAGGAAGAGGAACAGACCGATCGATCCGAGGTACATGCTCCAGTCCCAGCGGGTGCCGTGGTACATGCCCCACGACGACGGCAGGAAGTCGCGATGCAGCGATGTCGGGATGATGACGAACCGTTCCAGCCACATGCCGACGTTGACGAACATCGCGGTGATGAAAAGACCGGCGGCCGACGTGCGCATGCGCCGGAACCACATCATCTGCGGCGCGAGGCCGTTACAGATGATGAGCATCGCGTACATCTTCCAGTACGGTCCGGTCACGCGGTTGAGCCACATATAGCGCTCGAATCCGTTGCCGCTGTAGAACGCGAAGAACGCTTCCATCGCGTACGAATAGAAGACGATCATGCCGGTAGCGAGCATGATCTTGCCCATGTTCTCGAGGTGCTTCATGGTGATGAAGTCTTCGAGCTTGAACATCTTCCGGAACGGGATGGCCAGTGTGAGCACCATGGCGAAGCCGGCATAGACGGCGCCAGCCACAAAGTACGGCGGGAAGAACGTGGCGTGCCATCCCGGCAACTGCGCGACGGCGAAGTCGAACGAGACGATGGTGTGGACGGAGAGCACGAGCGGCGTGGACAGACCGGCCAGCAGCAGGTATGTCGACTCGTAGCGGAACCAGTGCTTGGCCGAACCGCGCCAGCCGAGCGAGAGCGCGCCGTAGATGACGCGCGAGACGTTGCCGCGGGCGCGGTCGCGCAGCGTGGCCAGATCGGGGATCAGTCCGACGTACCAGAACAGCGCGGAAACGGTTGCGTACGTCGAGACCGCGAAGACGTCCCACATCAAGGGGCTGCGGAACTGCGGCCACAACGTCATCGTGTTCGGATATGGGAAGAGCCAGTAGTCGTACCACGGCCGCCCGGTATGCAGCGCGGGATACAAGCCGGCGGCGGCGACGGCGAAGAGCGTCATCGCCTCGGCGAATCGATTGATCGACGTCCGCCACTCCTGACGCAGCAACAAAAGGATCGCGGAGATCAGCGTGCCGGCGTGGCCGATGCCGATCCACCAGACGAAGTTGAGGATGTCGAAACCCCAGCCGACCGGATGGTTGATGCCCCAGATGCCGACGCCGACGATGATCAGTTTGCCGATCGTGGCGGTCAGAATCATGACGCCGAAGACACCCGCGGCCAGCCCCACCCACCACAGCTTCGGCATCCGCTTGCGCAGGACGATGGCGCTGATCTGGTCCGTGACCGTCGCGAACGTGTGGCCCGGCTCCACCGTCGGAACGGGGATGAAGCGCTCCGGGATGTCCTGCGTTACCGGGCGGATTTCGTGGGCTGGGGTTTGGTTTGCCATGGCGTCTAAAAAGGCGTTTGAATCTTCATCCCTTGATCTCAGGATTTGGGTTCCGAATCGCGCCGAGGTAGGTCGTGCGCGGACGGGTGTTCAGTTCAGCGAGTAGTGCGTAGTTCGTTGGTTCGCCTTTCAATGAAGCGACGTGACTGTGCGGATCGTTCATGTCGCCGAAGACGATCGCGTCCGTCGGGCACGCCTGCTGACAGGCGGTGACGACTTCGCCATCCCGCACGCGGCGGCCTTTTTTCTCGGCGTCGATCTTCGCGGCGTTGATGCGCTGCACGCAGTAGGTGCACTTTTCCATGACGCCGCGCGTGCGGACGGTGACGTCGGGATTGCGCTGCGCCTTGAGCGCGGGCGTTTCGTAGTCGGCGTAGTGGAAGAAGTTGAAACGGCGCACTTTGTACGGGCAGTTGTTCGAGCAGTAGCGCGTGCCGACGCAGCGGTTGTAGGTCATGTCGTTCAGACCTTCGCCGCTGTGCGACGTCGCGCCGACCGGGCAGACCGGCTCGCACGGCGCCTGCTCGCACTGCATGCACGGCACGGGCTGATGAAAGACTTCGGGATTCTCCGGATCGCCCTTGTAGTAGCGATCGATGCGCAGCCAGTGCATCTCGCGCTCGGCCAGAATCTGTTCCTTGCCGACGACGGGGATGTTGTTCTCCGACTGACAGGCCACCACGCAACCGTTGCAGCCCGTGCAGACCGAGGTGTCGATGACCATGGCCCACGCGTGCGACTTCGAGTAGTCGTACTTGGGGTACATCGACTCGGGGCTCTGCTCTTCTTCGCGCTTGTAGTCGTGCGCGAAGTCGGGTGTTTTCAGATATTCGGCAAACGACGCAGAACGGATGATGCCGCGGTCGGCTCCAACGTCGCTCGGATTCAGGCTTTGATGCTCCTGCGTGCAGGCGACGTCGTACGGCGCGGCATTGGTCAGCGTGATGTCGGCGCCCGGTCCGCCGTTGAGCGCA
>JBAVBF010000208.1:0-12444 GCA_049586115.1 Thermoanaerobaculia bacterium
GCGCATGAGACACAGCAATCCGCAGGATCGCAGGTGCACCTATCTGGTCGCGATCGAACGTGACCGGGAGCCCGCCGACGATCTCCGAGGCCTCGCCTCCTACCTCTCCACAATTGCCGTCGCCGACTGCGAAGTGATCGTCGTCGATGGATCGCCATCGCCGATTTTCGAGAGCAACCGCGCCATCCTCCGCTGGGTGTCGCGCCACGTCGCGGCACGTCCGCGGCATCGCAACTTCACCGGAGGCATCGACGCCGTCCGCACCGCTGTCGACGTCAGCAGTTGCGACAGGATCATCGTGGCCGACGAGAACGTGCGCTACGACGCCGGCGCCATCGAAAGCGTTTGCGACCTGCTCGATCTGCATGAAGTCGTCGAGCCGCAGGATTACTTCGAGCCGCTGCCGTGGTGGAGCGGGATCGAGGCCGGACGGATGCTCGTCCACCGCGGGATCGAGCCGGTGCCCGATCACGGCGCCACGTTCGGGATCCGCAAGTCGTCCGTCCGCGGACTGCGCGGTGTCGACATCGCCTGGTCGAATGGCGAAGATCCCGTCCGCCGTCTAGCATCGCAAGGCGCCGAAGTCTTCTCCGCATGCGACGTCTTCGTCCGCCGTCTGCCGCCGCCGCTCGATCACTGGCTGCGCGATCGTCCGCGTCAGGCGGATGGCGATTTCGCGATGCCGGTGAAATCCGCCTTCTTCTTCGCCCTCCTGCCGGTAGCCATTCTGCTCGCGACCCTCGGCGGCATTCGCCTCGCCGGCGGTTACGCCGGCGCAATCGCGTTCGCGTCGATGGTCCTCGCGTTGCGCGGCCGCGGTGGTGGGGCGACGACATTCTTCCCGCTACGCGCCTGCCTCTGCGCGCCGCTCTGGGTATTTGAACGATCCGTCAGTGTCTACTGGGCCCTCTTCCGAAAACTCCAGGGCTCGCCGACCGATGCGGCACGTCCGGCGATCGCCGAACGCGGCGCAGGTGTAAAGGTGGCGAGCGGCGAATGAAAACGCGATCGATTCTCGCCATCCTGCTGCTCTCCATCGGCTTCCCGTCTCTTGCTCAAAACGTCGTCACCGGGCCGCTCACGATGGCGGTGTCGACGCAGAAAAAGATTCTCGTCGTCCGCATCGGGGGAACGGAGATGCGCCGTTACTCGGTCGCCGTCGGGACGAAGGCCAAGCCGACGCCGATGGGACAGTTCACCGTCAAGCACATCGTCTGGAATCCTGCCTGGCATCCGCCCGACGAGAAATGGGCGAAAGGGAAGAAGCCGGCCGGGCCGGGCGATCCGAAGAATCCGATGAAGGTCGTGAAGATCTTCTTCCAGGAGCCCGATTACTACATTCACGGCACCGACGCCGAAGATTCGCTCGGATCGGCCGCATCCCACGGCTGCATTCGCATGGCGCAGGAGGATGTCTACAAACTGGCGCGGTACTTACAGGATCACGCCGGGGCGCAGAAATCGGACGACTGGTATGCGCAGGTCATCAACGGAAGTCAGACGCAGAGCGTGGTACTGCCGAAGAGCGTGCCGCTGGCGATCGGTAAGTGATGCAGGCGGCGCGGATCGAGGTGAGGAAGGGATTCATGGCTCTCCTTTTTGTACGGGAGAGCTTACTCGACGTAAGGCCGTCTGTAAATATTAATTATTTTCGAACGCTTTCAGCGCGTCGGCTTCGGTGTCGTAGACGCTGAACATCGGCAGCAGGTTCGTGAGCTTGAGCGTCTTGGCGACACGATCCTGCGGCTTGAGGAGGCGAAGCGACGCACCGGCGCGGCCGGAAACCTTGAGACTCTGAACGAGCTCGCCGAGGCCGTTGCTGTCGATGTAATCCATGTCGGAGAGGTTGAGGAGAATCTTGCGATTGCCTTCGCCGAGAAGCTGTTCGATGAGGCGGGGGAGGAGATCGTCGCCGACTCCGACTGCCAGGCGACCTTCGAAATCGACGATGACGACGTCGCCTTTTTTGCGGGTTTCGATGTTCATGCGGGCGCATCATACATCGGCGTGCGCAACCTCCAACGCGAGCTGCGCGGGACGCGATCCGAGTTGCGCGAACCACGCCACGCCCGCCGCCACGCAGTCGATTTCGAGCGTGTAGCGGCCCGCCGGCTGAGGCGGCAGCGACATGCGCACGCGCACCGTTTCACCGGGCGCGATCTCGCGCGGCGGCTCCGTCAGACGTTCCCAATGCAGATCGAAGGTGAGCAACTTTCCCGCGGCGTCGTGCAAGTGCGCGCCGAGCGCGACGCCGCCGAATTGTGCGTCCGAGGGGAGCCAGGTCGCGATGCCGCGATTCGTGACGGTGGCGTCGACGATGACTGAGCGTCCTTCGAT
The DNA here is from genome assembly GCA_049586115.1 of Thermoanaerobaculia bacterium. Taxonomy (GTDB): domain Bacteria; phylum Acidobacteriota; class Thermoanaerobaculia; order Gp7-AA8; family Gp7-AA8; genus JADGNZ01. Next base: position 2,338 of record JBAVBF010000208.1, read on the forward strand.
CACAGGTTCGATCAGCGTCGCCGTCACTTCCGCGGCGAGGCCGGACGGGCTGTGGCTGTCGATCCGTTCGCTCCCTTCCTTGAAGAGAAAAAAGCTTCGTACGTCGCGAAGAAACGTGCGCATGGCGGTTACCCATCTTGCCGCCGTGACGCCGCCCGCGAGGAAGTCCTCATAGTCGTCCAGCGAAACGTGAAACGGCGGGCCCTGAAAAAGCGCCAGTTTCAGATCGCGGAAGCCGCAACTCTGCGCCGTCCGCCACAACGCGTGGATGTCGACGTCGTTCTCGATCACGCCATACGTCCGCATCTCGAATTGCGATAGCGGCGTGCGCGAATGACGCGGGCCCGGCTCCGCGAACGCAGCGATGCCGCCCGGCTTCAGCACGCGTCCGAATTCGCGCAGCACATCGTCTGGATTCGGTGCGTGATGAAACGCATCGAAGCAGAGAGTCCGCTCGACGCTGCCGTCTTCGAGATCGATGCGTCGTCCGTCGAATTGCAGGAACTGCGGCGCCGGCCGGTCGCCAATCGGCGGCTGCCGTTCGTAGAGATCGCGCGCGATTTTCAACGCCGTCGCGGAAACGTCGAGCAGGATCACGCGGCAGCCGAGCTGCGTCAGGAATCGCGACAGCCAGCCGGTTCCTGCGCCGAATTCGAGCACGGTCATGCCGGGCACGAGCCGCAATCCTTGCAACAGCGTCGCGACGCCGATCAGAATCGGCGGCGCTTCATCCGGCTTCGCGAACGGCTTGGCGAGGTGATGCTCCCATTCCGTCAGCGACGAAAAATACTCCTCGGCTGTCCGATTCAGATCGTCGATCGAAGTCCGCGCGATCAATTCACGGACATCGATCATCGCGTCGGATACCGGTTCGATCGACGCCGGTTCGTCGCCGCGATCGGCGGGCGCGAACGACGCCGGCGCTTGTACGAAAACGATCGCGCTGGTCATCGCCTCGTGGTCTTCAAAGGTCACGTGACTGTTTTCGAATCCCGTTTCGACGAGGATGCGAAAAACCTCATCGAGGTCGTATGCGTGACTGGGGATGAACGGTTCGCCGAACGGTTTCCGCCGCGCGATGTTCGCGATCCCGTTGACGGCGCCGACTCGCTCGCGAATCTCACGCGTCATCCTCACGACCGGCGACGCCGTTCCTCGGTACAGGAAGTGGAACACGCCGATCCCGCCCGAGCCGATGCGCCCGAGGAGCTCGCGAAAGAGCGCGAGGCCGCGTTGCGGCGGAAGTCGCTGGAAGAGCAGATACGAATTGACGAGATCGAACGTGCGCGGCGACGCCGCGAACTCCGCCGCGGTCTTCCAGTGGATGTTGCCAACGTTCTGCTTCGCCGCCTCGCGCCGCGCAACGGCAAGCATGGCCGGCGAACGATCGACCGCCGTGACCGACCCGCTGCGCCGCGCGAACGGAATGGCCAGCCGTCCCGGACCGCAGCCGTACTCGAGCACCGACTCCGGCTCGAAATCGGACGCCAGCCGCTTCCGGATCGTGTGGACGATGGCGTCGACGAGCAGCTCGCCGCTGTCGAAAAACTCACGCTCCTGATTCGCCGTCCGGTTCGCGCTCAGAAACTTCGGATCGGTGAAGACCGCGAAGAATGGCTCGCGCGCCGCAAACGTCTCCCACTTCCGATCCGGCTGCACGCTCATGCGGACGGGATTATCGTTGCAACGCCGTGAACCTGATCCTTCTCTTCGACGACGACTTCATCTCAGCCTCGCGCGTGCTCCTGACCGGCCGGCGTCTGCAACACGTCCGCGACGTGCATCGAGCCGCGGCAGGGGAGTCGCTAACCGTCGGGATCGCAAACGGCCGGATTGGCCGCGGCACGATCACGCATCTCGATGCCGACGCGCTGGAGATGGACGTCGCCCTCGATCGCGATGCGCCTTCGCCTCTGCCGCTGACGTTGATCCTCGCGCTGCCGCGCCCGAAGGTCCTCAACCGCGTCATCGCCGGCGCCGCAGCCCTCGGCATCAAACGCATCGTCCTGATCAACGCCTGGCGCGTCGAAAAAAGCTATTGGAGCTCGCCGCGCCTGTCGCCCGGGAATCTGCGCGCGCAGTCAATCCTCGGACTCGAGCAAGCGCGCGACACGGTCCTCCCGTCGATCGAGCTCCACCGCCTCTTCCGCCCGTTCGTCGAGGGCGAGTTGCCATCGATCGCTTACGGCACTCGCGCGCTCGTCGCGCATCCGAACGCGCGGGAGGAGTGTCCGCGCAATCTTCGCGAGCCGGTCACGCTCGTCATCGGCCCCGAGGGCGGCTTCATCGACGCGGAGATCGCGTCGCTGGAGCGCATAGGTTTCACGCCGGTTTCGATCGGCGAGCGCATCCTGCGTGTCGAGACGGCCGTGCCGTTTCTGGCAGCAAGATTGTATTGACTAAGTCCACTTAGCTAAGCTAATCTCCAGCGATCATGATCGAAGTCAACATCCATGAAGCGAAGACACATCTCTCCCGTTTGCTCGCGCAGGTTGAAGCTGGGGAGGAAGTCACCATCGCTCGCAATGGGGAACCGGTGGCGAAATTGGTAGCGATTGAAAAGAGCTCCGGAAAACGCGTGCTCGGCCAATACAAGGGTGAAGTAATCATTGCGGACGACTTTGACGATCCCGTCGACCCTGAAACGTGGCGCTGAATGCGGTTCCTGATCGACACGCATTGCTGGCTCTGGGCGGTACGGTCACCTGCCCGCCTTCCCGCGACGGCGATCGCGGCGATCGAGAGCGGCGATAACAAGGTCGTGTTGTCTGTCGTCAGCACGCTCGAAATCGCGATCAAGGTATCGATCGGAAAGCTGCGCTTGCCGGAGCCGGCTCACGATTTTGTCTACTCGCAGATGGCCGCCCTCTCGACGACGTCCCTTCCGGTTTATTTATCGCATTCGTTGCGCGTGGCGGAACTTCCGCTTCACCATCGCGATCCGTTCGACCGGCTTCTGATTGCACAGTCCCAGATTGAGCGCATGCCCCTGATGACCGCGGATGAAGCAATCGCCGCGTACGACGTTGACATCATCTGGGCCGGAACGGGCGAGCCGCCGCGCCGCAAGACGAACTAGCCATCGCGTAGAATCCCCGCCCCATGGCCACCAAGCCGGATGCCGGCGAAAAGTTGATTGCCTCCAACAAGAAAGCGTTTCACGACTACTTCATCCTGCAGAAGGCGGAGGCGGGCGTGGCCTTGACCGGCACCGAGGTCAAATCGCTGCGGGACGGGAAAGCGAACATCAAAGACTCGTACGTCCTCTTCAAAGACGGCGAGGCCTTTCTGTTCAACGCGCACATCTCGCCGTACTCGCACGGCAACCTGCAGAACCACGAACCGGAGCGCAATCGCAAGCTGCTGCTCCATCGGCGCGAGATCGAAAAGCTGCGCGAGCAGGTCGTTGAGAAGGGACTGACCGTCGTTCCGCTGCGGCTCTATTTCAAAGGCGGCAAGATCAAAGTCGAGATTGCGGTCGTGCGCGGAAAGAAGCTTTACGACAAGCGTGAGACCGAGAAAAAGCGCGAGCTCGATCGCGAGGCTGCCGTTGCGATGAAGCAGCGTTGACGCGAGTTGTGTGGTCGGATAGCCACAATCGCGGGTCATATCGACCACAGAATCGTTCGCGCGCGATCGACACGCAAAACGCGTAAGCCGCACACTAAAAGAGCGTTAAGTCCGTTTGATGGCGATGAGCAGACCGTGGCACTTCCCCTGCTCTTAGCGGCGCAGACATGTACGTCAAACGCAAGACGATCAACACCAAAGTCAGCATCTCCGGCATCGGCCTCCACTCCGGCATCTACACCAAAGTCGAGCTTCACCCGGCCCACGCGGGCAGCGGCATCACCTTCGTCCGCGCGGACCTCGGCCTGCGCATTCCGGCGCTGCAGGCTTCGACTACGGCGCTCGATCACGCCACGACGGTCGGCCGCGATGACGTGTCGGTCGGAACCGTCGAGCATCTCCTCTCCGCGCTGATGGCGTGCGGGATCACCGATCTCGACATCCACATCAATGGTCCCGAAGTTCCGATCATCGACGGAAGCGCCGTGCCGTTCATGCATCTCATCGATGCTGCCGGCGTCCGCGAGCTTGCCTCGGACATTCGCGTCCTGCGCATTACCGAACCGATCGAGGTCGTCGACGGCAACAAGAGCATCCGCATCACGCCGTCGAATCGCCTGGTGATCAAATACAAGATCGACTTCTCGCATCCGACGATCGGGAAACAGGCGCTGCAGTTCGATCTGCAGCACGACAACTTCCTCAGGAAGATTGCGCCCGCGCGGACCTTCGGCTTCAAACATGAAGTCGAAAAACTTCGCGCGGCTGGTCTGGCGCGGGGCGGTTCCGTCGAGAACTGCATCGTCCTCGACGACAGCGGCGTCATGAACGGCCCGCTCCGTTTCCGCGACGAATTCGTCCGCCACAAGATCCTCGACCTCGTCGGCGATCTCGCGCTGATCGGCCGGCCCATGGTCGGCGAGATCACCGCGTACAAAGCCGGGCACGCGCTGCACTCGAGGTTCGTCGAGCAGATTCTTCGCGCTGCGGAAGCCGAGGAAGGCGCTCCGGCGATGGCCGCGCGCGGCGTCGAGAGCTTCGCGTAAGCGGAAATATCAGAGAGAGATCCGGCGTCGTGTGGTAAAACAACCACACCGTGCGTCCACTCCTTTTCGCATCCGTAATCTTCGTGCTCGCCGGAGCCGCGTTCGCTGCGGACCCGTCGATCGATACCTTGTCGGCGAAGTCCGTCAACCGGCAGGTCAGCGTCCGCTTCACGATGGCGCATGCGTTCGACCGCGAGGAAACGATCAAGGGCCTGCAGAGCGGCGTGCCGACCACGCTGACGTACGTCGTCGAGATTTTCCGCGACCGTCCGCGCTGGTTCGATGAAGGGATCGCCCGCAGCCGCATCGAAGTCATTGCCACCTTCAATTCGCTGACGCGCGAATACCTCCTGAACTACCGCCGCGATCACAAGCTCGTTCGCTCCGAAACGTTCAGCGACCTGGCGGCGCTGCAGAAGGCGATGACCATGGTCGATGAGCCGAATCTTTTCGACATCGGCAAGCGGCCGCCGTACAAGCTGAAGGTTCGCGTCAAGGCCGATCTGATGCGCGGCTGGCTGCTCTACTTCATCCCCTGGGACTTCTCGACGCGGTGGAAAGCGACGCGTGTGGCCTCGCCGCCGGAGCCGGCGCGATGACGCTGCGCGCCACGCTCTTTCGCTATCGCAAGGACCCGCGCGTCATCGTCACCGTGCCGCTGCTGATCCTGGCGGCGACGAGTCTCATCTATTACGCGGCCCAGAAAGCGAAAGAGCTGTCGCCCGAGGCGCTCAACAGTCAGGTGCTGCTGTTCGTCCTCTGGAACATCAACATCCTGCTGATCTTCGGCATCCTGTTCGTGCTGTTGCGTGGCATCGTCAAGCTGGTTCTGGACCGGCAGCGCGGCATCATCGGTTCGCGTTTCCGGACGAAGCTGGCCATCACCTGGGTGGCCACGTCGCTGATCCCGGTGCTGATCCTGTTTTTCTTCGCCACCGATCTTTTGCGCACGTCCATCGACCGCTGGTTCAACACGCCGGTGAGCCGCATCCTCACGAATGGGGAAGCGATCGCGCAGATGTCGGAGGATCAATCGGCCGCGATGGCCGCCGCGGCGGCACGCGAGATTGCGGCGAGCGATCCTGCGCAGCTCGATGCCGCGCTCGGTCACGTCCAGCAGTTTCACAGCGTCGACATGGTCGGCTTGTATCGCGACGGCGCGCTGGTGCGAGTGGTCGCCAATCCGCGCGCGCCGATCCACGAAGTGTCCGAGCCGCCGAAGAAGTTTTTCGATGACGTCGCTGCATCCGGCCACGCCACGAAGATCGACGTCGTCGCCACCGGCAAGTGGATCCGCTCCGCGACGCGCGTCGGCAACACGCCGTACGTTGCCGTCGCCGGCGTTTTCATCCCCGCCGCGATGAGCCGGCTGATCGACGAGTCGATCGTGATGCACAAGAATTTCGAGCAGCTCAACGCGCAGCGTCCGACGTTGAAAGCCTCGCAGACGTCGCTCTTCCTCGCGGTCACGCTGGCCATTCTCTTCGGCACGTTGTGGACGTCGATCTACGCATCGCGGCGGATCACCATCCCGATCAAGGCGCTGGCCGAGGCGACGGGACGGCTGGCCGAGGGCGGCTATGGACATCGTGTCGCCGTTGCGGCGACGGACGAAGTGGGGCGGCTCATCGAATCGTTCAACGACATGTCCACGCAGCTCGATCAGCAGCGGCAGGCCTTGACGCAGACCAATCGCTACCTTTCGACGGTGCTCGACAGCGTTTCCGCCGGCATCCTCGCCTTCACCGACACGTTTGAATTGCTCAGCGTCAATCACGCCGCGCTGCAGATGCTGCAGATCGACCAGCCGCGCTCCGGCGCCAATCTTGTCGACCTGCTGATGGGCGATCTCACGCCGCTCTTCGACACGTTGCGCGAGCTCACGGCCCGCGGCGCGCGCGCGCGCGAAGTCACGCTGATCCGCGGCGGCGAGCTGCGCTATCTCGAAGTTTCCGTGGCGCGCCTCTCCGGCGGCGGCGATGAGGGATGGGTCGTTGCGATCGAAGACTCAACGTCGCTCGTGCAGGCGCAGAAGCTCGCCGCCTGGAACGAGGCGGCGCGCCGCATCGCGCACGAGATCAAGAATCCGCTGACGCCGATCCAACTCTCCGCCGAACGCATCGCGCGCAAGTTCCGCAACAACGACGCGGACACGTCTCAAGCAATCGATGAGGGAACGAAGACCATCGTCTCCGAGGTCGGGCAGCTCAAACGGATGGTCGATGAGTTCGCCCGTTTTGCGCGCATGCCCGCCGTCCATCTCCGTCACGCGCAGCTCGCCGAAATCCTGCAGCAGGCGGCCGGGCTGTATCGCGATGTGAAACCGAGCGTCTCGGTCAGCGTGACCGTCGAACCCGACATCGAAATCCTCGTCGATCCCGAACAAATCCGTCGCGCCGTCGGCAATCTGCTGAAGAACGCGGTCGAAGCGACGGAGTCGGGCGAGGTGCGTGTCACCGCCCGCCGCGCGCCGCACCGCGTCGTCATCGAAGTCGCCGATCCCGGCCGCGGAGTCCCTGACGCCGACAAGGAAAAACTTTTCCTCCCGTACTTTTCCACCAAAGGCCGCGGCACCGGCCTCGGCCTGGCCATCGTCCACCGCATCGTCAACGACCACGACGGCCGCATCTCCGTCCACGACAACCACCCGAGAGGAACAAGGTTTGAGATCGAGCTCCCCGCGTAGACGCAAAGTTCCTGAGGTAAGCGTTTGTGCTGCCTTGAGCCCCCGGGCCAGCCGGCGAGGACGCCAGCGCTCCGTCCCCTTGATCTCCTGAATCACCACACCACATGGCCAAAATACTGATCATTGACGACGAAGCCGCGATTCGCGAGACACTCGCGAATATCCTGCGCGACGAGGGGCATCAGCCGGCGTTGTGCGATTCGGGCGAGGCCGCGATTGCGCAGTTTGCGCGCGAGGAGTACGACCTCGTGTTTCTCGATCTCTGGCTGCCCGGCATCGATGGCATGGCCGTGCTGGAGCGGCTCAAGACCGCCGGCGCGCCGCCCGTGATCGTGATCTCCGGGCACGGCAACATCGACTCCGCCGTCCGCGCCACGCGGCTCGGCGCGTACGATTTTCTCGAGAAGCCGCTGTCGCTCGAACGCGTCCTGCTCACGGTCAATCACGCGCTTGCCGACCGCAAACTGCGCGAGCAGGTCCGCGATCTTCATCGTCACTTCACGCTCGAAGAGTTGCTCATCGGCGAGAGCGACGCGATGAAGAAGCTCGACGAGCAGGTGCGCTCCGCCGCACCGTCGAACAGCCGCGTGCTCATCACTGGCGAGAACGGCAGCGGGAAGGAGATCGTCGCGCGGACGCTACATCGTCTTTCCCAGCGCGCCGAGCATCCCTTCATCGACGTCAACTGCGCGGCTATCCCCGAGGAGTTGATCGAGTCGGAGCTGTTCGGGCATCGCAAGGGCGCGTTCACCGGCGCGATCGACGACCGCAAAGGGAAGTTCGAGCTCGCGGACGGCGGCACGTTGTTTCTCGATGAGATCGGCGACATGAGTCTGAAGACGCAGGCCAAAGTTCTGCGCGTGCTGCAGGAGCAGACATTCCAGAAAGTGGGCGGGCAGCAGACCATCAGCGTCGACGTGCGCGTGATCGCCGCGACGAACAAAAGCCTCGAAACGGAAATCGCGAACGGCAGTTTTCGAAGCGATTTGTACTACCGGCTCAACGTCGTCCCGATCGAAGTTCCGCCGCTGCGTGCGCGCGGCAACGACGTCACGCTCCTCGCCGAACATTTCCTTCGCCGCTTCGCCGCCGAAACCGGTACGCCGAAAAAGAAGCTATCCGCGGGCGCGGCGTCGAAGCTACGCGCGTATCACTGGCCGGGCAACGTCCGCGAACTGCGCAACGTCATCGAGCGCATGGCCATCCTGATGAAGGGCGACGTGATCGAGCCGGAAGACGTGCAACTCGGCGCCGCGGTCGCCGCGACGCCGCAGATCGACGCGCGCCTGACGTTGAAGGAAGCGCGCGACGAATTCGAAAAGCAGTACATCCTGTCGCGTCTTCGCGAGTTCGCCGGGAACGTCAGCCGCACCGCCGACGCCCTCGGCGTGGAGCGCTCCAACCTCTACCGAAAACTGAACGCATACGGCATCCGCGTCGAACGTCCATGAAGGAATAGGAATCGCGGCGGTCCCGTTAGCGCGCTGGCAACGTCACGAGCTTGACAGCGTCCCAGACGCTGACTACTCTTCGCCGTCGTGTCGCGGGCATAACTCAGTTGGTAGAGTGCAACCTTGCCAAGGTTGATGTCGCCGGTTCGAGTCCGGTTGCCCGCTCCATCCTTTCTTCCAATCCCTCCACAATCTGAAATTCATCACTCCGTTTCGGTGACGGGCGAGCCCGAGGCTCTTGTGACAGCCGTCGTGATCCGGTCATCGACCTCGGTGGCGTGCTCCAGCTCGACGGGATAGCGGATCGTGATTTCGACGCCGTTCGCGGCCACGCGCAGACGGCTTTGCGGCTGTGGCGGCGGCATGGTGAGGCGCAGCATCCGCTCCATTTCGCGGTGCTGGCGCTGCACGGCCTCGCCGTAATCGGCGAAGACACTGTTGACCGCATCGAGCATTCGCTGCTGCACCGCACGATAGTCGGCGCTCGCGGGAACCGTCACCGACACCTCGTGCCAGAGGTAACGCGTGCCGGGCAACTGCTTGAAAATCCCGGCACTGTGATCGAAGACGACCGCGTTCGGGAACTCGACGATGCGGCCGGTGGGAAGCTGATCGCGGCCGCGCGCCTCGAACTCCATCAGGTACATCCACACCAGTCCGACTTCGAGCACCTCGCCGCTGACGTGCGCGATCTGCACGCGGTCGCCGACGCGGATGCCGTACTTGCCGATGATCACGAAGTAGCCGGCCACGGAAAGGATCACGTCCTGGAGCGCGATGGCGATGCCGGCCGTCAGAAATCCGGCGAACGTCGTCAGCGATCCGACGTCGGTGGCGAAACTGGCCGCGATGACGCCCGCCACGACCACGAGCGTGACGATGCGCCGCAACAGGAGGAACTGGTGCCGGCGGCGCACGTCGTGGATGTAGCGGAACGTTACGCGCCGCCACAACGCCGAGAAGGCGAAGACGAGCAGCAGCATCACGGCAAGGGTGATGGCGCGGAAGATGACGCGCCGCAGTTCGCCGCGGTACTGCTCGATCACCGAGGTGCGCCAGCGCGTCAGGTTTTGTTTGTAGGTATCGAGAAGGATGCGTCGTTTCGTCAGCGGCAGCATCGCGGCAGAGAGTTGGCGCATGCGCACTGCGAGCGCGTCGAGTTCTCCTTTGCGCTGATTGATGACGGCGACATCGTTCGACTCCGGCATCGCCGCCAGCTCGTCGCCGCGCTGCGCGAGTTGCCGCATCGCGCCAACCATCGGCGTCGTGAACTCGCGGCCGGTCTTCAATAACCCATCGGCCGCGCGGATGGCACCCTGCAACGTGTGGTCTTTCTGATTGAGCGAGACGAGGT
>JBAVBF010000209.1:0-5646 GCA_049586115.1 Thermoanaerobaculia bacterium
CGTTGTAGGTGCCGCTGCCGACGCTCACGGTGTACTCGTTGGATTGCGACGCATTGGTGATGCTATTCATCCCCTCGGTGATGCTGGAGTACGTCTTGTGGTTGCCCATGCCGTCGGTCACGATGACCTGATTCGGACCGGGCGGAACCGTGGCGGACAGGCGCATCCGCACTCTCTGCACGAAGCGATGCAGCGCCCGTTTCTCCGCTGCGAGGTCTAGTTTGTGATGAGACTGGGGTGATCCGGACTTCCTGGTGAAGAACGACAAATCGGACATGGTTCTCTCTCTCCTTCTCAAGGTTGCGTGACGCGAGGATATCTCTACTGACTAGCTTCCCCGGTGAGCAGGCGATCGCTTCAGTTCCATGAAGAGATTCAGGACGGCATGCCGCGTCAGGCCTGCGCTTCGCTTTCCGGTAAGGTACGAAGCACAAACCGTTACCTGTTTGAGCGCGGTCTCCACTCCGAAAAGGAACGTCGCAATGTCAAAGCTTGTCGCACTCATGTCCATGTCGCTCGATGGCTTCGTCGCAGATCTCAACGATGGCGTGGGAGAAGTGTTTGACTGGTACATGAACTCGGGGGACGTCGAGTTCCACACCGGAGGGTCGGACCCGATGACGTTCAAGGTGTCGCCGCCGAGCGCCGTCCACCTTCGCGCGCTCTGGTTCGAACTTGGCGCTGTGCTCACCGGCCGGCGCACGTTCGAGGTCGCCGATGGATGGGGTGGCAATCATGCCTGGGGGCCGGCGTTCGTTCTCACGCACCAGATCCCGGCCGGATGGCCGCGACCTAATTCGACCGTCCACTTCGTGACGGATGGACTCGAGAGTGCCGTAAACCAGGCCAAAGCCGCCGCCGGCGAAAAGTCGGTTGCGGTCCATGGCGCGGACGCCATCCAGCAGCTCCTGAACGCGGGCCTGCTCGACGAAATCCACGTCGATCTGGCCGCGGTTCTTCTCGGCTCCGGAGTTCGGCTCTTCGACCACCTCTCCCGCACGCCGGCCGTCCTCGGCAACCCGACGGTGATCGCGGGCGTCGGCGTCACACACCTGCGGTACCCGGTGCGCAAGGCGTGATGCGGCCCCTTCGCTACTCAATCAACGTCACATTGGATGGCTGCATCGATCATCGTGTGGGGATCGCGGACGAAGAGCTGCATCGTCGTGCGATGGAGAACATCGAGCAGGCCGATGCGCTCCTCTTTGGCCGGGTCATCTACGAAATGATGGAAGCCGCATGGCGGCCGCCGGCAACAATTCCTGATTGGATGAAACCGTTCGCCCGGACGATCGATGCGGCAAAAAAGTACGTCGTATCGAGCACCCTGGACCACGTCGATTGGAACGCGGAGCTTGTGCGCGGCGATCTGCGCACGGCCGTCCAGCAGCTCAAGCAGCAGCCGGGCAATGGATTGTTGACGGGAGGCGTGACGCTCCCGCTGGCGCTGGCGGAGATGGGATTGATCGACGAGTACGAGTTCGTGGTGCACCCGAGGGTGGCAGGCCATGGACCGACGCTGTTCGCAGGGCTTTCGAAGCTTCTCGACTTGAAGCTCGTGAGCCGGCTGGAGTTCGGCTCGGGGGCGGTGGCAATGCGGTACGAGCCAAAAACGTAGCGTGCCGAGGGAAATCGGGCGGGCACGAGAACCGCAAAAAGTGCGTCTTTGTAGTTGGAAGCGCGCTGCATCCGGCATCGGGCGGCGCGGAAAGGAATCACGAATGTACTCAGTCCGGCGGGTTCATTTGATTGTTTGCCTCGCGTTGCTTTTCTCGGCGTGTGCGTCCACTCCGACGGTCCTCAAATACGATTCTGTCGCGAACGGCGCCCGCGTTGCCGTCATCCCGTTCCGCGACTGCGCCATTCCGGGCCAGGATGACTGCGGCGGTTCGGGGAACATTGCGGGCGGCATCTACGCTCGCGTGCTCTCTTCGCATGCCGGCATCCAGGTTCAACCGGTCTCGCGGCCTGTAGGCGGAGGGGAGGCTCTCACGGATGATGCAGCCGTCAGATTTGCCTCGACGAAAGGCTTCGACTACGTGGTCAACGGCGAGATGAACGACTTCTATCGCGTCGCGCCCATGACGTTTCGAAACGAGCGCGTCGGCGTCTCGATCCGCGTCCTTCGCGTTTCCGACGGCAAGGTCATCGCGTTCCAGAATGAGGCGGCGCACGCGGGCAACCTCACGACGCCGGAACGCATGTTGGAACGTCTCGCTGCGAAGCTCAGCGAAAAGCTTTGAGGAGTCAGGCCGCTTACTTGCGCATCCAGGCCGGTCCGAGCTTCGCGATTTTCGCGAAGACCGGACACGACTGGTCATGCGCGCCGGCGAGGTAGCCGCAGCTCAGGAGGAAGGAGCTGGTGATCTCGCCGCCGGTGAAGACGAAGGTTTTTTTGAACAGGCGCACCCATTCCTCTTTCGTGCGCGGGTGATGCGCGTCGAGCCAGGCGGCGAAGCTGCCGTGCGATTTGCGGAGTTGGATGATGCGCCGCGCGTTCTCGATCGCGGCGTCGATCTTCAGGCGGTTGCGAATGATGCCGGCGTCGTTGAGCAGGCGTTCGCGGCGTTTATCCGTGAAGCGCGCCACGCGGTCGACGTCGAAACCGGCGAATGCAGCGCGGAAGTGGTCGCGCTTCTTCAGGATCGTCAGCCATGACAGGCCGGCCTGATTGATCTCCAGCACGAGGCGCTCGAAAAGCGCGTTGCCGTCCGCGATCGGGAAACCGTATTCGTCCTCGTGATACGGCCCGTGAAACGGATGGCCCGGCGCGATGTCGCAGTAACTCATCCCACACTCCGTTCTTCCACCGTCGTCGAGAACGACTGATCATCGACGTCGAGGTAGAGCTGGCGTTCCGTGACCGTCAACGAGAGCGATGCTCGGCGCGGCACGATTTCGGCCACGCGTTCGATGAAGCCGCGGCCGAAGGTGTAGATGCGGATGTCATCGCCGCCGTGGATCTTTTTTCCGGCGAGTTGATTGAGCACCATGGCCGGATCGCGATGCGTGTAGATCGCGGCGCGTCCGGCGAGCTTGCTGCCGCGATGCAAACGATCCGCGTCCGGTGCGCCGACCTCGATCCAGGCGGTGATGCGTCCGGTCAGATCGCGCACCAGCACCGCCGGCTCATCACCCGACGCCACCCCCTCGGTCAGCGCGATGCCTTCCGTGTATTCGAGACAGTAGGCGAGCACGCGCGTCAGCATGTACTCGGCGGTCTCGGACGGTTGCCGCGCCACGTGCAGCTCGAACGTCTCGTAAACGCCGCGGTCGACGTCCGAGAGTTGGACCGCGAAGCGGTACATCGTCGCCGTGAGCGCCACTACTTCGAATCGTCCTCGTAATCCATGTGCAGCTTGTGCATCACGCGATGAATGAACGGCGCGAGGAGCAGACCCAGGACTCCGATGAAGACGAGTCCGGAGAAGAGGGCGTAGCACGAGGCGAAGATTTTTGCGGCGTTGGTCTGCAACGGATCGACCGGACCCATTCCGCCGAGGATCATCGACGCGTTCAGAAGCGAATCGACCCACTTCAGGCCGCCGATGACGTGATAGCCGAGCACGCCGGCGCCCAGCGCAATCGCGCACGCCAGGATCGAATAGCCGAAGTGGCCGATCACACGGCGGGCGAATTCGATGCGCGTCAGGAGGGGTTCGGTTCGGTGTTCGTACATGAGGCCGGAATTAGACCATGCGCCGAGGATTGGGTTTTGCACTCAAATCACACGGGTAGCACCGGCGTTATCACAACGGCTCAGGCATTGTGAGCGGCAACACGTCCGGACGCCGGAAGTAGATCGACATTGAGACGCGTTGTATTTGCAAATAACAATGCTTCGACGTCTTGCAACAGCGGTTTTCTATGCGGCCGCGCTCGCTGCGGCTCTGCCGGCGGCTGCCCAGACCACCTTCGTCTCCGATACCTTCACGGTGGGCGCAAATACGATGTTGGAATCGCACCTTCCGAATACCGGCGGCGCATGGGCCCGGCGGACCGGAACCAACGGCGTCATCCTCAATGCGGCCGCGGACAACGCGCGCAACGTCTCGGCTGGTGACTGGAGCGTTTACACGAACGCGACCGTGGCTCCCGCCGCCGAGGTCGTCGTTGGCGAAACGGTGACGTTCACCAATGCGAATACGAACAACTTCATCGACCTCTTCGGACGCGCGTCCGTCACTCTCTTGCAGGCCTATTCGGTCCGGCTCGAAGCGGGCGGGGCCAACAACCTCACGCTGAGTCGCTGGAGCGGCGGGACTCCGACCACGATCGCGACTGCCACCGTCGCCATCACGCTGAATTCGCCGGTCAACATCGTCCTGTCGCTGAAGAACGCCGCCAAGTCGGTGACGATCAACGGCGTAACGGTCGCCTCCAGCGCGGACAATACAGTCACCGGCGCCGGCATCGTTGCGATCGGAATGCAGAGCAACGTGGCCGCGCAGACGATCGTCGACACGTTCTTCGCGTCGACCTTCGCACCGACTGCCGTCGATCGCCTCGATGCCGTCGCCACGCGTGATGCCGGACGCGCGCTCATCGAGTGGTCCACCGCGCGCGAGGTGCAGAACCTCGGCTTCCGCATCGCGCGCGACGACGGCGATGGCCGCCGCGTGCCGGCTTCGCGAGGACTCATCGCCGGCGCGGCCTTCATGGTCGCGGGTGCGTCGCTGCCGGCCGGCAACAGCTATCGCTGGATCGACGCCGATCCGCGCGCCAGAACGGCGAAGGCGTGGTGGATCGAAGACGTCGATCTGCACGGCCACGGCGTCTGGCACGGTCCGTTTGCGCCGCGGCCGGGGAGCATCGATCCGCGTTTGGGTCTCTCGCAAACGTTCGCCGATCCCGGCCAGCACAACGGCGTTGCTGTCCGTACGCGGCTGCGGCCTGCGACGCTGGAGGCGAGCACGAACGGCGATCGCCGCCGCGCCATCGTTCCCCTGGCCGACGCGATGAAAACGCAGAAGGAGCTTGCCGCGTCCGATGCGATCAAGATCGGCGTTTCCTCGGACGGTCTGTACCGCGTCATGCGCGCTGAGCTCGGTCTGGCAGCAGACGCGGATCTGCAATCGCTGCATCTCTTCGCCGACGGATTGGAAGTGCCGCTTTCCATCGACGGTGACGCGATCCTTTTCTACGGCCGCGCTCTCGATACGGCATCGACCGCGACGCACATCTACTGGCTCGCCGCCGCTCCCGGGACGACGCTGCGGATGCCTTCCGCGTCGCTCGTGACCGCGCCGGTGAGCACGCGCACGAATTTTCCGGCTACCGCGGAGCGAAGCGAAAAGGTCTACTTCGTGACGTTCGCCGCCGACGCCACGCCGGACAATTTCGTCGGCCCGCTCGTCTCGACCGACGCGACGAAACCGACCACCCAGACGCTGCAGATCCGACATCTCGATCCCGCTGGTCCAACGGCCAGGGTCACCGTCGATCTGCAGGGATCGAGCGATATCGGATCCGAGGGTGAACATCACGTGACCGTAGCGCTGAACGGTCAGCACATCGGCGAGATGACCTTCGCCGCGTTGTCGCGCGCGTCCGCTACCTTTGACGTCGCCACGCCGTTGCTGACCGAGGGCGACAACACGCTCTCGTTCGCGGCGTTAAATGGCGACGCCGATGCCAGCGTCGTCG
>JBAVBF010000210.1:0-2191 GCA_049586115.1 Thermoanaerobaculia bacterium
TAATCACTGTCGCAATGCTTCGACACCAACCTTTCGGTTCCAACAGGCAAGCGTCGCGCAATAGGAATCCGGGCCGATACGCGCCTGCTCGAATTCTTTAGGGATGGCCGGGACCGCGCAAAAGAAAGACCACCCAAAGGCGGTCTGTAATTGTTGTCGGAGGTCCTGATTAGACCCAGCGGAATTCTGCTTTGGGAGACCGACGATATGCGACAAATCCAATTCCCATGAAGCCGAGAATCATCATCGCCCAAGTCGATGGCTCCGGAACCGCTGCTTGCAGAACCGCTGAAACCGGTCCTACGCTGAAATTGCGGTTTCAAAGCCGTTTTGCGCGGGGGAGTTGTCAAACCTGGCCGAGAGAATTGATTCACCCGGGCTCGTTGTGAACTGAACGTACTGAGAAAACGATTGGTTGCCGTCAGTTACAGCGAAGCCCAAGCTATCGACGGTGAAATCATAAGCTCCTGTGGTCGAGGTAATCTCGAGTCTATTGTAGGTGTCTGGAGAGCCCCAAAGAAAACTTAGGTAGTTGATGGGTACTTGAAACGTCGGGACTGCGGGTTCACCCGAGGTGACAGGAATAGCGGGATACCCGTTCGGTTCTTCGAAGAAGAAGCGAAAACCTCGCTGCCACCTTGGTCGCCGACACCAATCTGGCCGCCCTTTTTATGAAAACGAGACGCGATAACATACCCAAGAAATGCCTTGGTACAGAGTGGATCGCAGGTTGGGCAGCTTTGCTGGTGGGGGCGGCGTCCGTGCTTATACGGACAGCTGTACCACAATTCTTCCTTGATCATGGGGCAACCATCAGGTTTGTCGTGGTAGGCATCACAGGGCAGGAAGCATGAAATTGTTAACGGGGTTGCTCGCGGCAATGCTCTTCCTGGCGGGTGCAGGCATAAGCCATGCGGTGGTTCGGATTGCTGATGATCGGGGCGGGCAGATCGGTCGATACGTCGAACGTTACGAACAATTGCGAACCTCAGGCCAAACAATAATGATTGATGGTCTTTGCGCTTCGGCCTGTACAATTGTCCTCGGCGCGATTCCTAGCGATAAAATCTGCGTAACTCAGAATGCCAATCTCGCCTTCCACGCTGCTTGGGATTTCGGGCCTCGGGGACGTACTGTTACGAATCCGGGAGCAACCAGGATGCTTTATTCGATGTACCCATCGCAGGTCCGCCATTGGATCGCTAATCGCGGCGGCTTGAGTCCACGCACGATTTTTTTGCGAGGAAGGCAACTGGAGGCGATGTATCGCCCCTGCTATCTCGATGCCCGAGCTGCTGCACCACGTTGACGCCTGAGGCTTCCTTCCATGAATTTGGTCGGTTTGCTAGTTTTGAAAGGCGGACCTTCTCTGCTCCGACTCTTGCGTATCGCAAAGCGGGTACGCGCCAGCGCGGTGCAGGCAGCAGAATATTCCTGAACTTGGCGGGTGAAGCTCCATCCCGGAAGCGCGGACAAAGCCTTTCCGCGAAGACCGCGCCAATCGCTTCACTTTGAGCGGCATCCGCGCCAGACGTGCAGTTAATGGCGCTTTCCCACTACGCACGCTGCGATCGAACGGCGTCTGACGGCCACGAGGAGCGTGTCGGAGCTTGCCGCGACTTCGCCCACCTGGCCGTCAGGCTCTGTCGCTGCATGAACATTCCGGCCCGTTACTGTACCGGCTATTTAGGCGATATCGGCGTACCCGAAGACCCCGCGCCGATGGACTTTAGCGCCTGGCCCGAACCATTTTCCGTCGAGAAAAGCCTCCTTCCGTGTAGCCGACGTGATGCCGCCTTCATATGCTGCTACGCAGATCTGGGGCCATCGCGAACGCTGATCGGCAACACCACGACCGTGACGCGGGCGGTCTACCTTTTGAATTGGTTTAGCTGTTGCGAAGACCCTCAGCTGAGCCTTTCCACTGCTCCACGTTGTCCGCAATCATGCGCGTGGATTTCATGGCGGCTTGGCTGAGCTGGGCGTAGCCGGAGATCTCACGTTGCACACGCTTACCTTCGGCATGGAGCAGGTCGCGCAGGCCTTCGAGTTCTGAAATCAGGTTTTCGATGTCCCGAATTGAAGCGCCGGCGACGCGTTGGATCAACGAATTGACGTTATTGACGGTGACCTCAGGGCTCTGCTCGGTTACGGGGTCAATGCTTTCCGGCGAACCCGAAGTGGGTCTGCG
>JBAVBF010000211.1:0-1655 GCA_049586115.1 Thermoanaerobaculia bacterium
GGGTCTGCGTGACTGATCCCACTGATCTACTAATCCACCGATCTACTTCACGTTTCTATTCACGTCACGCACGGCCGCGATCAGCTTGTCGGCCTCGGCCGGATCGATCTTCTCGTCGGCGTCGACGTCGGTGGCGAGTTTGAGAAACGTCTGCGTCTTGTCGAGCTTCAGCTTTCCCGCTTTCGCCGACGCGCGCAGTATCTTCATCTCCGCGGCGAATTCGGCCTTCTGGGCGGCCGTGACGTCCTTTGTGAAGTGCGGCGTCATATCGGTCTGGATCTTCCCGAAAACCCAATCCAGCGCGGACCCAGACTTCGGAGCAAGCGCGCCGGCAACGAAGAGCAGGACGACGAAGACGAGCGCTGCCCATCCGCATCCGATCGGAACCCATTTCGGAAAGAGCGGACGGAGAGTGCTGTCAGGAGTCGAGTAGTAATCCGCCGGACGGCGGAACGGAAGAGCGTCTGCGGCAGGTTCGGGCGGAACGCCAACGGGCGGCGGCGCGGTGAAATTGAATTCGTCCATGTCGTTGCAGCCGCGGGAAAATGTATCATGCGCGAAATCGCGCCCCGCAAATCGAGTAGAAGGAAGTACTGATGCCTCCGTCCTTGCCGAACGTCGCCGTCCTGATCCTCGACGACAACCCGCTTGTGTTGAAACTCGGCCGCGCGCTGCTCGAGCGCGAAGGCTGCACCGTCCTCACGGCGGCCAGCTGGATCGAGTTCAATCACGTCCTGGCCGGCAACTCCCCCGACATCATCTTTCTCGACGTCAACCTGCCCAGCATCAAGGGCAACCGCCTCAGCGAAGTGCTCAAGTCGCAGTCGAGCAAGAAAGACATTCCGATCGTTCTGATCTCCGATCTCCCGGAAAAATCGCTCGAAGAGATGTTCCCCAGCTCCGGCGCCAACGCCTGGATGCGCAAGCCGCTCACGCGCGACAAGATGGTGGACATGATCAACCGCTACGTGCGATGACCGACGAGACGCGGATCCTCCGCACCGTCGGAATCCCCATCGTGATCGCCATCGTGCTGCTGGTCGCCGTGCCGAAGATGTGCATGAAGACGGTGCTCATTGCGAAAGCGAAGCAGGCCCATGCGGCGCACGAACCGGGCCTGCACATCGAGTCGACGCAGAAGCCGGTCTCGTATCCCGCGGGCCTTGACGCCGACCGCATCCGCTACCTGGTCGAAACCGACGCGGCATTCTCGACGCCGTACAACGCGCACATCTCGAAAGCGGCATCCAGCATCGGCGACCTGCAGATCGTCGCGGCGATGCAGAAACTCGGCTACGTAGAGCGCGCCGCCGATGGCTCGCTGGCACTGTCGCGCGACGGCCTGCTTCATCTCGACGGCGTCGTCGACGACGGGGCCTCGTGGACCTTCCCAGTCGCCAGGCGCCAGTTCGAAACGGTCGCCGGAATCGAAGGAGACGCGGCAAACGCGAACGCCACCATCGCCTGGAAATGGCAGCCGAACAGCGTCGGCGCCGCGCTGATCCCCGCCCCGAAACGCCACGAAGCGAAAGGGCAGTTTGCACACGGCGCGACCGGCTGGACGATGACAGGCCTGACGGCCGACAGCGACTTGGACTAGCGGATCGCTCCGTCGGCGAAGCCGGCGTAAGAACCGTAGCCCCCACGTTCACGTG
>JBAVBF010000212.1:0-8643 GCA_049586115.1 Thermoanaerobaculia bacterium
GATGGAAGCCGGCTTTGCTCGACGCGGTGACGCGACGAATGACGTTGCCTTCCTCATCGCTCACGATCATCACCACCGACGGCTCGATCTCGCGATCCTCGGCACGAAGCTGATCGAGCGTCGGATACGGCGGCTGCGCGTGTCCCGGCTCGTTGCTCTTGTCCGTATCGATCTTCGCCTCGGCGGCCTGGCGCTGCTTGCGGCGGCTCTTCAATTCGTCTTTCAGGTAGTAGGTGAAGATCGCGCCGAACGGCGGATTCGGCGCCGTGAAGTACGACGCACCTTGAAACGACTTGCCGGGCAATCCGAGTTGCTGGCGCTCGACATACAACTCCGCATCGCGCGTCGGAAACAGCGTCGCTTCGTTGGCGGCGACCGTCGCTGACATCGTCCGCAGCGGACTGACGTCGTCGAGCACCCAGAAGCCGCGGCCGAACGTGGCAATGACGAGGTCGTCGTGGCGTTTCTGAAACCAGAGATCGCGCACGGCCACGGTCGGGAAACTTCCCTTCAGCGGAATCCACGACGTTCCGCCGTTCTGCGAAACGAACAGACCGTACTCCGTGCCGAGGTAGAGGAGATTGGGATCGACGCGATCTTCGACGAGGGCGTAGCTGCTGCCGCGCGTTGGCAGATCGCCGGTGATCGACGTCCAGGTCTTGCCGAGATCGCTGCTCTTGAACACGTACGGCTTGAAGTCGCCGGTCTTGTGATTGTCGAACGCCGCGTAGACGACGTTCGCGTCGTGCTGCGACGCCTCCAGGCGCGAGACGTAGGTCACGTCCGGCACGCCGGCGATGTGATCGACTTTTTGCCAATGTTCGCCGCCGTCCAACGTGACCTGAATCAAACCGTCGTCGGTGCCGGCGTAGATCAGCCCCTCCTGCATGGGCGACTCGGCCAGCGAAACGATGTTGCCGTACCACGATGTCGACGCACCTTTGGCCACCGCGTCGACGCCCCACACGCGTCCCATGACCGGAAGCGTGTTGCGATCGATGTGGCGGGTGAGATCGGGACTGATCGCTTTCCACGTGTTGCCGCGGTCGTCGCTACGCAGCACGTATTGCGCGGCGAAGTAAAGGCGATTGCTGTTGTGCGGGCTGACGATGATCGGCGAGTCCCAGTTCTTGCGCAGCGGATCCATGCTGCCGCTCGGCTGCGGCTCGATGTCGACCGCCTCGCCGGTCCGTTTGTCGAAGCGCACCAGGCCGCCGTTCTGCGACTCGGCATAGATGATGTTCGAGTTCTTCGGATCGGGAACGGAGCGGAAGCCGTCGCCGCCCTGCGTCACGTACCAATCGGCATTCACGATGCCCTTCGCATCGGTGGTGCGCGCGGGACCGCCGAGGGAGAAGTTGTCCTGCGTTCCACCATAGACGCTGTAGAAGGGGAGATCGTCGTCGGCGCTCACGCGATAGAACTGGGTGACCGGGAGATTCGCTTTGAAGTTCCAGCTCTCGGCGCGGTCGAACGATTCGTAAAGTCCGCCGTCGCAGCCGATGAGCAGATGATCGCTGCTCGCCGGATCGATCCAGACCACGTGATTATCGGGATGCTTCCACTTCTCATCGAGTTTGCGCCAGCTCTTGCCGCCGTCGTCGGAGACGCGCATCCAGACGTCGACGCCGTAGATGCGATCGTCGTCATTCGGATCGACGAAAATCTCGCCGTAGTACTGCCCTTGCGCGTTGAAGTCGTTGACCTTCTTGAACGACGATCCGCCGTCCTTCGAAACGAAGAAGCCTCCGGCCTTGCGCGTCGACTCGATCACGGCGTAGATGACTTTCGGATTGTGCGGCGCCATCGCGAGGCCGATGCGTCCCATGTCTTCCTTCGGCAGCCCGTCCTTCAACTTCGTCCACGTCTTGCCGCCGTCGGTCGACTTGTGAATGCCCGACTCCGGACCGCCGTCGATGAGCGTGAAGACGTGCCGGCGGCGTTGGTATGCGGCGGCGTAGAGGATGTCGGGGTTCGTCGGATCGAGGATGACGTCGGTGACGCCGGTGTTCTCGCTGATGGTCAGCACGGCCTTCCACGTCTTGCCGCCATCGGTCGTTTTGTAGAGTCCGCGATCGCCGCCGGGCGCCCAGAGCGGTCCCTGCGCGGCGACGTAGACGACATTGGAATCGCGCGGATCGACGACGACCTTCCCTATGTGCTCCGACTTCTCGAGCCCGACGTTCTTCCAGCTCTTGCCGCCGTCGATCGACTTGTAAACGCCGTCGCCCATCGACACCGAGCGCTGGCTGTTGTTCTCACCGGTTCCAACCCAAACGACCAGCGAGTCGTGCGGATCGACGGTCACGCATCCGATGGAGAACGATTTCTGATCGTCGAAGATCGGCGCGAAGCTCGTCCCCGCATTCGTCGTCTTCCACACGCCACCGCCGGCAGTGGCGACGTACCAGACCCGCCCATCTTTCGGATCGACGGCCAGATCGATGATGCGCCCCGAGGTGAGGGCCGGACCGATCTCGCGAAGGGCGAGGCCGGCGAAGGTTTTCTCGCCGTACTTTGATTCCTTCTCTTTCGCATCGTCCGCTTTCTTGACGGGCTGCGCGAAAACGGCGAACGAAACGAAGAGCGCAAGGACGCAGGTGAGCCGCTTGATCATCGATTGAAACCTCTCTCTGAATGTTGTGACGTTCGGAAGCGCGGAGAATCGTATCCGCAGATGACGCAGATCGATCGGTGTCATCCGGGTGACTCTGCGTAAATCTGCCGATCGTCATCTCTGCCCAACTTCCGCGACACCCCATGTGTTATATTGCCCGACCCGCGTAGTCCAGCGGATCATCGTCATGATCGAGATCCAGATCGTTCCGAGCGACATCCGTCGCCGCGTGCGGTACGTTTTTTTTGACCGCCGGCGGGTGGTGGCCGGTCTCATTGCGCTCTGTGTCGTCCTGGCGGGGCTGCTCGGCTCGATGGCCGCGGCGCCCACCGTCATCCGGCGCGTCTACAAGGACAACTACCTCAAGTCGATGCGCGACGAGCGCGACATCCAGCGTGGGCGTCTGCAGGAAAACGTCGTGCAGATGACGTCGCTGGAGAAGAGTCTCGAAGAGCAGCGTCTCCGCGTCGAGAAGCTGATCACCGTCTACGGCCTCGACCGCAACCTCGGCGTCGGCGGGTTCTCGCTGCCGTTGCATGGCACGGGCGCCGGCATCAACGACCTGCATGTCGAAGATGCGCATCATCGCGAAGCCGTCCTGCGCAACGCCATGAAGCGGCTGCAGGATCAGCTCGATCTGCTGGCCCGCTACGAAACCGCCAACTCCGATCTGGTCCGCCACACGCCGTCCATCCTCCCGCTGCCGGCCGATCAGTTCGTGCTCACCTCGCCGTTCGGCATGCGCATCTCACCGTTTACGCGCGCGTCCGACTTCCATAAAGGTCTCGACCTCTCCGCGCCGACCGGCACGCCCGTCTACGCCACCGGCGACGGCGTAGTCAGCTTCGCGGGACGCTATCCGCTGCGCGACAGCGTGGCCTGGTGGCGCTTCGGCAACGTCGTCGTCATCAATCATTCCGACCGCTTCATCACCATCTACGGCCATTGCGACACGGTGAAGGTCGCGGCCGGCCAACACATCAAGCAGGGCGAGATCATCGCCACGGTCGGTTCGACCGGCTGGAGCACGAACTCGCATCTGCACTACGAAGTGCGCAGCGATCTCGAACAGCCCGGTACCTACATCCCCATCGACCCGCGCATTTACATCCTCAACTACCAATGGAACAATGAAGCGGCCTTGCTGATGAGGTCGCGAACCAGCAAGGATTACAAGGACTTCGATCCTCTTCCATCGGCGTTTCTCGGGCGTAGGAGGGTGTGATGAGCAGCAGCGCCAGTGCCGCGGACCAAGCCAATTTCCCGACGATGATCATTCCGCGCGGGACCGAGATCAAAGTCAACGCCAACGGCCAGCTTTCGATCAAGACGCCGGGCAATCTCGTCATCCAGAACTCGGGGACGTATTCCGACATCGAGTCGACGAACGGCTCAATCCGCATCGAAGAGAACGTCACGGTCGAAGCGGTGAGCATCCGCGCCGGGCAAGCCTGTTTCATCCAGGGCACGCTCACCGCCTGGCGCGTGCACGCCAAGCGCATCACGCTCGAAGAACGCGCGCGGGCCTTCATCATGCTGCAGGAATCCGAGCAGTTGGAGATGGCCAAGAACGCGCGGCTGGTCGGCAACTTCTCGAACGAGAAGGAGCTCTTCTTCATGATGGGGAAGTTCAGCCCGCAGTTGAAAGAGCTGCCGGGCTCCGTCGATCTCTCATCGCCCACGACGATTGAAACGCGTCCCGCGGCCGCATGGATCCCGGCGTCGTCACCGGTCCCGCAACGCGATGACAGCGGCGAACACCTTCGCGTCGCGCAGTCGCTGCTCGAACGCGAGATCGGACGCACCGACCTCGCTCCGGCCGAAGCGGAAGCACTGCGCGAAGTGCTCTACGCCTTGCGCGAACGGAACGTGACCCGCGTCGGCGGCATCTATCGCGGCGCATTCGCGGAATTGAAAACGCAGAGCGAAGGCGTGCGGCAGGCGTACGAACATCTCGACAAGTACTTTCAGAGATAGGTGAGCCTGTCATCCTGAGCCGCCGGAGGGCGTTGGAGCGCGAAGCGCGGAACGCCGCAGGCGGTCGAAGGACCCCCTCCCTGTTAACCCGGAAGGGCGGCGGTACTTGAACACGGCGAGCACTTGGAAGGTCCTTCGACCGTCCTGCGCGACTTCGGCTTCGCCTGCGCCGCTCCGGCGGCTCAGGATGACAGCGCAGTAGAATCCCGCCTTGCTCCCACTCGCCGATCACAACCCGCGACGCACGACGCCGGTCGTCAACATCGTCCTCGTCATCGTCAACGTGTTGATCTTTTTCTGGGAGGTCTCGCTCGGGCCGCAACTCGAGCCGGCGCTGTTCCGCGTCGCCTTCGTGCCGGCGCGCTTCTGGAACCTCCCCGGCGCGCTGCTCCCGAACGTCATCACGATGTTCGTCTCCATGTTCCTGCACGGCGGCTGGCTGCACCTCGGCGGGAACATGCTCTACCTCTGGATCTTCGGCGACAACGTCGAGGATCGCCTCGGACACGGCAAGTACCTCTTCTTCTATCTGGCGTGCGGATTACTGGCGACGCTCGCCCACGCGGTGATGAATCCCGCCTCCGACGTGCCGTCGATCGGTGCCTCGGGCGCGATCGCGGGCGTGCTCGGCGCGTACATCGTCCTTTTTCCGAAGCAGCGCGTGACGACGCTGATCCCGATCTTCATCTTCATTACCGTGCGCGAGATCCCGGCCGTCTTCCTCCTCGGCTTCTGGATCGTGATGCAGCTTTTCTTCGGCGCGGCATCGATGGGCGGCGATCTGCAGCGCTCCGGCGGCGTGGCCTACTTCGCACACATCGGCGGCTTCATCGCCGGCATGATCCTCATCACGCTCCTCGGCGGACGGAGACCGCCGCCGCGTCCCGCGTATCAGGATTACTGGCGGCGCTGAGCAGTTTCGCGGCGTCGATCGGATCGACGGTATCGATGAACGTCCCCATGCCGAGCTCGTAGCCGGCGATCACCGCGATGCGCGGAAAAATCTCGACGTACCAATGTCCGCGCGGCTGATGCGGAAACGTAATGAATGCCCAGTTGAACGAGTCGCTGATGGCGCGCATCGCACGCGCCGACGATTGAAGCAGCGATGCGATCTCGCGCGGTTCGCGGAGATCGTGCTCGTGCGATTTCGGAACGATCCACTGTTGATACGCGAGCCGCGATCCGCGCGGCGCAATCCAGCGGTAGTTCTCCGTCTCCGCGATGAGCGGCTGTTCGGCCTCACACAATTGACAATCCGCCCGGAACGCCTCGGCCTCGCGCGCAGGACGCAGCGGAACGAACGGCGTCCTGACGATCTGCGAGTGCAGGTGCGGAATCGATGCGCCCGCCCGGCGTCCGTGGTTCTTGAAGATCGATACGTAGCCCGCTTCGATCGCCCGATAGCGTTCGAAATACATTTCGACGACTCGGGCGGCGTGATCGGCCGGCAACTCATCGAACGAATCGTCGTGTGACGCGCTCTCGACGATCACCTCGGCATGCTCCGCCGGCGGATATCGATTCGGAAAGACGCGGATGCGCCACGGCTCGCCATCCCGCGCGATCTCCGCCGGCGTCTGATCCTCGGCGCCGGGACAGAACGGACACGGCGCTCCGTCGAAGACGTTCGGACGCTGCTCGCGGCCGGGCGCGAGGATCACCGGATCATTGGTGACCGGCGTCCGCTCCGTCACGAACGCTCCAGCCGGGCCGCGACGCGGAAGCGCTGGATGACGCCAAAGACCGCCGCGACGAGCAGCAGCGCCGCCAGCCATTCGGCGACCGTCAGTCCCGCAAAATGCATTGCGCTCCAGCCATTCGTGAAGAGGATGTACGAGATGATCGGCAGCACGATGATGGCCAGCACGAACTCGCCGCGGCCGACCGATTCGTAGCTGCGCACGCCGTACGTCGCCTCGATCTGCGTCCCGATGTAGCCGTTCAGCATGGTCATGATGATGCCGGCCATGGCCAGCTCGATGCGCACGCCGTTGCTGGCCAGCCAGCAGGCGGCGAGGAACGAGTCGCCGGCGCGGTCGGCGCAGTGGTCGAGAAAGTCGCCGAAGCGCGAGCTTTTGTCCTGCACGCGAGCCACGATTCCGTCCAGCGCATCGGCCAGTCCACTGATGGCAATGAAGACGATGGCCACGAGAAACAGCGCCGGACGCCGTGCGCCAAACGCAAGGCAGAGTCCGCCGATGACGTTGAGAAAGAGCGCGATGACCGTGATCGCATTGGGCGACAGCGGCATCCGCTTCGCCATCGGTGTAAACCAGCGAGCGAGCCGCTCGCGCCAAGGGTGCATGGCGGGATTATGCCGTGTGCGAACGGCTGAGCCCCGCAATGCATGAGCTGGAAGAATTCACGTCCATCAGTTATTTTGACTCTCGTTAACTTCGCGATCACGCGACAAAGGCAAACTCCCGGCGACGGGAGGGCGCAAAGTTCCAGGTCTGGCGACAGACGGCTGAACTGCCGAACGTGAACGGGACGCACTGTTGCGTCCCATCCTTCCATGGCGGAAGGCGTTCCTTTGCGACCGCGATCGTACAAAAGGAGCGCCATTGCGCATTCGCATCGCTGCCGTTGCCGCCGTGTTACTGGGTCTCGCCGGGCAGTCATTCGCCGCGTACAAGGTGTCGGTCTGGATTCCGCCCTGGAGCACGGCGGCGCTGACGTCGATCCAGGCGAACGTCGGCGCGATCACGGAATCGAATCCGGTCTGGTATGCGTGGAACGCCGATTACTCGCTCGCGAAACAGTGGAATGCCGAGAATCCGACGTGGCGCTCGTCGATGGGCGGTCTGCTGATTCCGACCGTGCAGAACCTCGTCAACGACTCCTTCGACGGCAACGCCGCGGCGGCCATGCTGGCGAATGCGGCCACGCGCGAAGCGCAGGCGACGGCGCTCGCGCAGCTGGCGGTCACGAATGGCTTCGACGGCATCGACGTCGACTACGAGCGCGTCCCGGCGTCGTCGCGCGCGGCCTTCACCGCGTTCGTCGGCAGCCTCGCTGCCAAGCTGCACGCGGCCAACAAGAAACTCTCGGTCACCGTCTACGCGAAGGCGAGCGACAAGGAGAACTGGAACGGACCGGGCTCGCAGGATTGGTCCGCCATCGGCGCCGCCGCCGACTCGGTGAAGATCATGGCCTACGACTATCACTGGTCGACCAGCGCTCCCGGCGCGATCGCGCCGCTCGACTGGCTCGATTCGGTGGCCGCGTACGCGGAGCAGACCATCGCCGGCGGCAAGATCATGATGGGCCTGCCGTGGTACGGCTACGACTGGCCGGCGTCCGGCGGCGCGGCCACGGCGTCGTTCGCGTCCGCGCAACAGACGATTCTCGCGAACAACGCCACGGTGCAGCACGATGCCGCCAGCGGCGAGCCGTATTTTTCCTACAGCGGCCATACCGTCTATTTTCAGGATGCGGCCGGCTACGCGAAGAAGCTCGACCTGCTCAAACAGAAGCACTCCGGCATCGGCGGCTTCGCGAATTGGGCGGCGGGACAGGAAGATCCCGACATCTGGAAAGTGATCGCCGGAACACCGCCGTCATCGGGATCGGGCGGAACACCTGCTCAGACCGATTTTCTCGTTTCCGGCCCGACGGTGATGCAGGTCATGCAGGGCGGCAGCGTCTCCGCTGACTTTCGCCTCGTTCCGGTCAACGGCTTCAACGCCAGCGCCGCAGTGACCGTGCAGAAGACGTTCAACGGCGTCGCGGTTCCCGCGCTTTCGACGGTTCTCGCCGGCAACAGCGTCAGCATCAACATCAGCGCCTCCTCGGCGCCCGGCACGTACGTCATGATCGTCCGCTTCACCAGCGGCGCTCTCGTTCACGAGCAGCCGGTGACGGTAACGGTCACGCCCGCACCGGCGCGGCATCGCGCAGCGAAGTAAGAAATCTCGCGGCGGGTGGTCATCTCGTCGGCGTAGCCGGCATAAGAACCGTAGCCCCCAGCTTTGAGCTGGGGGAAATCCGAGCGCGCAAAATTTGGGAGCGCGGTTTACCGCGCGAAAGAAAGCTTTCTTTCGCGC
>JBAVBF010000213.1:0-5037 GCA_049586115.1 Thermoanaerobaculia bacterium
TCGAGGAGTTAAAAACGATGGTGGCAAAAGTGAAGTTCGCCATCACGCACGAAGAGACGCGCTTCCAGCTCAACGGCGCGCTGCTCAAGGTTCAGCCGGCGAAGATGGAGATGGTGGCCACCGACGGCCATCGCATGGCGCTGATCAACTTCCCGCAGGGCAGCAACGGCACGTCGAAGGACGCCGACCTGACCATTCTCATTCCGCGCAAAGCGATGGAAGAGATCATGCGGCTCGAAGCGGGCGAAGACGGCAACGTACGTTTTGGCGTCTCCGAGAATCATCTTTTCTTCGAAGCCGCCGATCGCCGCCTGCTGGCGCGCATGATCGACGTGAATTTTCCGAACTACATGGAAGTCATCGCCCGCGACAACGACCGCAAGGTCCTCGTCGATCGCGAGCGGCTGCTGGCCACGATCCGCCGCATTTCGCTCGTCGCCAACGAGCGTACGCGCGCCGTCCGTTTCGATTTCGCGCCCGGCAAGCTGACGGTGTCGTCGACGAATCCGGAGCTCGGCGATGCGCGTGAGACGGTTCCCATCGACTACGCCGGCAATCCTTTCTTCGTCGGCCTCAACGCGGCGTATGTGACCGATTTTCTCAGCGTCGTCGACACGCAGCAGGTTTCGCTCGATCTGAAAGACGAGAACAGCCAGTGCATCGGCCGCCCGTCGACGAATGATGCGGACCTGGCGTACGAGTACCTGTACGTCGTCATGCCGATGCGTTTGACGGCGTGATTTGTCATCCTGAGCCGCCGGAGCTGCGGAGCATCGCAGGACGGTCGAAGGACCCCCTTCGTGCTTGCCTCGTTCACATACCGCCGCCCTCTCCGGGTTATCAGGAAGGAGGTCCTTCGACCGTCCTGCGCTGCTGCGCAGCTCCGGCGGCTCAGGATGACAGGTCGTGATTCTCCGCAGCCTCACGACCCAATCCTTCCGCAACCTCGGCGCGGAAGAGGTGGCTTTTCACGATCAGGTCAACATCGTCGTCGGCCGCAACGGACAGGGGAAGACGAACCTGCTCGAGGCGATCTACTTTCTTGCGACGACGAAATCGTTTCGCACGGCGCGCATCGGAAGCGTGTTTCAGTTCGGATCGCCGAGTGTTTTCGTTTCTGGGTTGCTGCATCGATTTGGCGTCGACAAGACGCTCTCGGTCGGCCTGGAGACCGGCGAGACGCGGCGCCGTGCGCTGCTGATCAACGGCGAACGCGTCACGCTGCCGGCGTACGTGAATGCGATGAGCGTCTTCGCGTACTCGTCCGCGCGGTTGGACATTCTGCGTGGCGCGCCGGAAGAGCGGCGGCGGTTTCTCGACCGCGGGATCGCCAGCATCGATCCGAGTTACCTCGAAGCGGTCAGCCGTTACGGACGCGCGCTGCGCCAGCGCAACGCACTGCTGGCCAGCGGGAGCACTTCGTCGCTCAACGCGTGGGATGAGGAGCTCTCGAACGCCGCGGCGCCGTTGCAGCGCGGGCGGGCCTCATATGCCGAGGCGTTGAGTGCCGCGTTCGCGGAGATCGTGGCCGAACACGGCTATCACATCCGCAATCTGGCAATCGACTACAAACCGAGCGCCGTCGACGACCTGCCGCGGATTCGCCGCGAGGAGTTGCGCGCCCGCATGTCGCTAGTCGGTCCGCAGCGCGACGTACTGGCGTTCGCGATCGACGGCAGGCCCGCGGCCGAAGTGCTTTCCGGCGGCGAACAGAAGATGGTCGTCCTCTTTCTCAAGTTCGCCAAACTGGCTCTTTTCCGGCGCCGTTTCGATGAGGCCGCGCTCTTCCTGCTCGACGACATCGACGCCGAGCTCGACCTTGAAATCCTCGAACAACTGCTCCTGAAACTGCCAGCCCAAACGCAGGTTTTCGCGACCAGCGCCAAGGAGCGTTTTCTGCGAACTCTGGAGGCAGGGCCGCATCGGCGCTTACTCATTGAAAACGGACGAGTTGCGGCTGTCAGCGATTCGGTGTGAAACGTTCCGTGGAACGCAATAATCGCGGTACAATTCAGGTTATCGGACGCGGCGTAAAAACCTCAGCAATCGGGCTCGTCGGGAGACGCGCCACCTACCGCCACAACCAACGCCGGAAAGTAACTGAATGCCAGACGACTACACACTCGATGAAAGCGACGACACCACGTATGACGCGTCCGAAATGACGCCGCAGGCGCCGTCGATCGCCGGCGATTACACCGCCGAAGACATCAAAGTTCTGAAAGGCCTCGACGCCGTCCGCAAGCGTCCGGGCATGTACATCGGCGATACCGACGACATCACCGGCCTGCATCACATGGTCTACGAAGTCGTCGACAACGCCATCGACGAAGCGCTGGCCGGCTACGCGAACAAAGTCCAGGTCACGATCCACACCGATAACTCCGTGACCGTCGAAGACAACGGCCGCGGCATCCCCGTCGATCTGCACAAAGAAGAGAATCGATCCGCGGCCGAGGTCATCATGACCGAGCTGCACGCGGGCGGTAAGTTCGATAACAACTCCTACAAAGTGTCCGGCGGCCTGCACGGCGTCGGCGTTTCGGTCGTCAACTTTCTCTCCGAATGGCTGGAGTTGGAGATTCATCGCGACGACTACATCTGGCGCCAGCGTTACGAAGGCGGCGTTCCGAAGCACGCCATCGTTCGCGGCGAGAAGACCACGCACCGCGGCACGCGCGTAACGTTCAAGGCCGATCCGGCCATCTTCTCCGTCACGGAGATGAACTTCGAGACGCTTTCGCAGCGTCTTCGCGAGCTAGCCTTCCTCAACTCCGGCGTCTTCATCGCCATCGCCGACGACCGCACCGAGAAGAAGCACGAGTTCTGTTACCAGGGCGGCATCGTCTCGTTCGTGAAGGACCTGAACAAGAACAAGGTCCCGCTCCACGACGAGCCGATCTTCATTCGCGACGAAAAAGACGGCGAGGGCGTCGAGATCGCGCTGCAATGGAACGAGGGCTACACCGAGAATCTTTACTGCTTCACCAACACGATCAAGAACCTCGACGGCGGCACGCATCTGGTCGGCTTCAAAGCCGCTCTGACGCGCACGATGAACAAGTACATCGAAGCCTCGGGCGTCCTGACGAAGCTGAAACTCAGCCTCGAAGGCGACGACATCCGCGAAGGGTTGAGCGCCGTCATTTCCGTCAAAATCCGCGACCCGAAATTTTCGTCACAGACGAAAGACAAGCTGGTCTCCTCGCATGTGAAGACCTGGGTCGAGCAGGTCGTCGGCGAACGCCTCGGCGAGTTCCTCGAAGAAAATCCGAAAGAAGTCAAACGAATCGTCGACAAGGTCATCGAAGCGGCTCGTGCGCGCGAAGCAGCGCGCAAGGCTCGCGATCTGACCCGCCGCAAGGGTGCGCTCGACTCCGCCTCGCTCCCCGGCAAGCTCGCCGACTGCCAGGAGCGCGATCCGCGGTTCTGTGAGATCTACTTCGTCGAGGGCGACTCCGCAGGCGGCTCCGCGAAGCAGGGACGCGATCGCCGCTATCAGGCCATTCTCCCGCTCAAGGGCAAGATCCTGAACGTGGAACGCGCGCGGCTCGACAAGATGCTTTCCTCCGAGGAAATCCGGCTGATGATCACGGCCCTCGGCACGGGCATCGGAGCCGGCGATTTCGACGTCGCCAAGCTCCGCTACCACAAGATCATCATCATGACGGACGCCGACGTCGACGGATCGCACATCCGCACGCTGATCCTGACGTTCTTCTTTCGCTACATGCGCGAGATCATCGACCGCGGCTACCTCTTCATCGCCCAGCCGCCGTTGTTCAAGGTCACGCAGGGCAAGAAGGACATGTACGTCAAGGACGAAGGCGAGCTGTCGCGCTTCCTCCTGACACGCGTTGCGGAAAATGTGGAGATCACGCCGCAGGCCGGTCTCTCGCTCAAGGGCGAGGCGCTGGTCAACATGTTGCAGCGAATGGAGGAGTACCTCCTGCACGCTCGCAAGCTGCAGTCGCGCGGCATTCCGCGCGAGGCGCTCGACGTGCTGTTCGGCGAAGGATTCGTCGACCGCAGCGCGATGGGCGATCCGGACAAACTCGAAGCGCTCGTGAAGGCTCTCACGGCGCACGGCTTCGAGCACGCGCGTCTGATGACGGACGAAGAGACCGAAACGCCCACGGTCCATTTCTCCGTCGGCGGCAACGGCACCGGCAAGAGAGTCGTCATCAGCAGCGAGCTCCTTTCGACTTACGAATATCGCCAGATGGCGAAGTCTTACGAACAGCTTTCCGCGTTCGGATTGCCGCCTTACACACTCAAGCACAATGACAACACAGACGTCGTCATCACCGTCGACGATCTGATCGAGCGCATTTACGACCTGGCCAAGAAAGGCCTCGCCATCAGCCGCTACAAAGGCCTCGGCGAAATGAATCCGGAGCAGCTCTGGGAAACCACGATGGACCCGGAACGCCGCCGGCTCCTGCAGGTCAAGATTGAAGACGGCGTCGGCGCCGAGGAACTGTTTACAGTTCTTATGGGCGACCAGGTTGAACCGCGCCGCGTCTTCATTCAGGACAATGCTTTAGAAGTGAAGAATTTGGATATCTAAACACCACTGTCATCCAGAGCCGGTGTAGCGCGGCGAAGGATCTCAAAATGCGCACCTTGAGCTCCTTCGCCGTCCTCAGGCGGCTCTGGATGACAGCAAACCAACACTATGGCTGACGATTTCGATTACACAACACACAACGAACAGCGCTATCCCGTCAATATCGAAGACGAGATGCGCAAGTCGTATCTCGACTACGCGATGTCGGTCATCATCGGCCGTGCGTTGCCGGACGTCCGCGACGGTCTGAAGCCGGTTCACCGCCGCATCCTCTACGGGATGTACGAGCAGGGAAACACCGCCGGCAAGGCCTACAAGAAATCGGCGCGCATCGTCGGCGACGTCATGGGTAAGTATCATCCGCACGGCGACAGCGCGATCTACGACTCAATCGTGCGTATGGCGCAGGACTTCTCGATGCGCTACCGGCTCGTCGACGGCCAGGGCAATTTCGGCTCGGTCGACGG
>JBAVBF010000214.1:0-3672 GCA_049586115.1 Thermoanaerobaculia bacterium
TCGCCGATCCGCGCGCGCTGCCCGCGCTCGGAAAAATGCTCGCCGATCCGCTGCCCGACGTCCGCATCGAAGTGATGCTGGCGCTGAAGAACTTTCAGCATCCGCAGGTGCGCAATGCGCTGACGAGCGTGGCGCAGAATGATCCCGATCGCGGCGTCCGCACGCATGCGATCGAAATTCTCGACGAGCTCGCAGCAACCGATCGCCAGTCGCAATCGGGCGTCGACGCCATCCGGAAAGCGGCGCTGACCGTTTCCGGCGCGCAGGGCGAGCCGCGGCTGAACACGCTGCTCATCGCCACGCGCAACCAGGGCGGCTCCGACTTTCACCTCTCCGTCGGCCAGCCGCCGATCGTCCGCCTGTCCGCCGATCTGCTGCGCGCGCAAGGCGAGCCGTTCACCGCGGCGCAGACCGAAGCGATGCTGAAGGAAGTGCTCAGCGACGCGCAGTGGACGACACTGGAGACGCAGAGCCAGATCGATTTCTGCTATGTCGTTCCGCAGGGCGGTCGCTATCGAGCGAACGTTTTCTTCGATCATCACGGCTACAACGGCGTCTTCCGCGTCATCCCGGAGAAGCCGCCGACGATCGTCGATCTCGGTCTGCCTGCCCATCTCGCCGAGATCTCCGACTACCACCAGGGACTCGTGCTGGTCTGCGGTCCGTCCGGCTCCGGCAAGTCGACGACGCTCGCGGCGCTCGTGAATCTTTTCAATGAAACGCGCAACGATCACATCCTGACGATGGAAGATCCGGTCGAGTTCGTCCATCCGTTCAAGAATTGCCTCATCAATCAGCGTGAAGTCGGGTCGCACACAAACTCGTTCGCGCGTGCGTTGCGCGCCGCGTTGCGCGAAGACCCGGACGTGATCGTGATCGGCGAGCTGCGCGACAACGAATCGATCACGCTCGCCCTCACTGCCGCAGAGACCGGCCACATCGTCCTCGGCACGCTGAACTCGACGAGCGCGCCCAAAGCGATCGACCGGATCCTCTCCAGTTTTCCCGCCGACGAGCAGCCGCAGATTCGCGCGTCGCTTTCGGAGTCGCTGCGGTACTGCATCGCGCAACGGCTGCTGCCGGCGAGGGAAGGGCGCCGCCAGGTTGCCGCCTTCGAAGTGCTGAAGGGCACCAGCAACATCGGCACGATGATCCGCGACCAGAAGACCTACCAGATCTACTCGGCCATGCAGATCGGACGCTCCCTCGGCATGCAGACGTTCGACGAGGCGCTCAAAGACCTCCTGCGCCGCGAGCAGATCAGCGCTGAAACCGCCTACATGGCAGCGCTGAAAAAAGAGGACTTCGAGTCGATGGTCAGCGCCGAGTTCATCGCCCGAGGGAAAGCGTAATGGCGATGCAAAAAATTGATCGCTTCCTCAAGCTGATGAACGATCGCGGCGCGTCCGATTTTCATCTCACCGTCGGCCGGCCGCCGATACTGCGCGCGTCGGGGACGATGGAGTCGATCCGCTACCGCACGCTGACCGAGGGCGATTTCACGGAGATGATCAAGCCGGTCACGCCGGCCAGACTGTGGGACGACTACCAGCAGACCGGGGATGTCGATTTTTCGTACGAGATCCCGGGCGTCGCGCGCTACCGCGTGAATCTTTTCCGGCAGCAGCGCGGCGGCGGCGCGGTCTTTCGCGTCATCCCGACCAAGATCATGACGCTCGAACAGCTCGGCCTTCCCGATCCCGTCCGCCGCATCGCCTCGATCCGAAGCGGCCTCGTGCTCGTGACCGGTCCGACCGGCTCCGGCAAATCGACGACCCTTGCTGCCATCATCGATCTGATCAACGAAACGCGCGGACTGCACATCATCACCATTGAAGATCCGATTGAATTCGTCCATCCGAACAAGAAATGCCTCGTGCATCAGCGCGAGATCGGCACGCACGCGAAGTCGTTTGCCGAGGCGCTGAAGTCGGCCGGACGCGAAGATCCCGACGTGATCCTCGTCGGCGAAATGCGCGATCTCGAGACGATCGCCATGGCTCTCTCCGCCGCGGAGCGCGGCACGCTCGTCTTCGGAACGTTGCACACGAACAATGCCGCGAAAACGATGGACCGCATCATCAGCGTCTTCCCCGCCTCGGAACAGGAAGGCGTCCGCAACGTCCTCGGTGAAACGATTCGCGGCGTCGTCGCGCAACAGTTGATGCCGAAAATCGGCGGCGGACGCGTGGCCGCGGTGGAGATCCTCTTCGCGTCACCCGCAATCGGCAACATGATCCGCGAAGGCAAGACGTCGCAGGTCACAAGCGCAATCCAGACCGGCGTGAAGGAAGGAATGATCGACATGGACGGCTCCATCCGCCGCCTCTACGAAGCCGGCCTCGTCACCGCCCGCGCCGCGTACGACAAGTCGATCGACAAGGAGCAGTTCAAGGACTTGCTGCAGACAGCTTGAGGAGAGGGCGGAGCCGCTTCAAAAGTTCAGCGTCGAACGATTTGAGTTTTTCGTTCGCTGCGCGAGTCATTCGCTTCCGTTTCTGAAGTGCGAGGTAGGCGGTGGTGATGTCGCGAGGCCGATCGTCGGCGAGTACTTCGAGGATCTGGGTTGCCTGCCGGAGATCTTTTCTTGACTTCGCGGCCTCGGACACGGATCGCGAGGTCGCCACCCACAGTTTGTGAAATGCGAATCGGGCAGGGGCGGGGACATTAACGCGGATGCCGTTTCCACCAACGACAACGGCGTCGACTGCGTCTTCGATGAGGTAGTCGAGTCCGTACAACGGTTGCGCGGCGATGCCGAGATGGATCAGCTGGACGGGTTTTGTGTTGCGGCCATGGCTGCGATCGGGTGTGAGGAAGTCGACACCCAGGTCGCGTCCGCGGACACGAAACGACGTGGTTGCGTCGCGCGGATCGAGACCAGGGACGGCGAAGAATGCAGGGTCCGCCGCGCGCAGACGAACGAGAAGATCGTTCTCATCCGGCCGTTCGTCGATGACGATGGGGATGTTGGTGTCATGCACGACATCGATATCCGCGGTGCGCAGGCTCTCGTTTTCAAACGTGACGCCGAGCATGTTCGCAAGGCAGGTGAAGGCCTCGGTTCCGACGAGCACTCCGCCGGCGCGAAAAACGCTCACGTCCGCCAGGATGTGAAGCACGGTCGACTTCGAGGCGGAGTCGCGGAACATGCCTCCCGCGGCCAGCATCGCGACGAGATCGCGCCGGTGATTTTCATCGGATTTGACGTCGGCACGCTGCGCGGATGCCTTCTCGATCCACGCGCGCACTTCCGGAGTATCGCGTCCGAGGTAAATCTGCTGCTTTACCGCTCCGCCGTTTTTCTGAAGATACCAGTACGTTCGTCCGCGAATCTCCTTCGAGACGAATGAGCCACGCACACCGCCGAGGACCGCTTCCGCATCGGCGTTGCGCATTTGGTCCAGCAGTTCCGCGTAGAGCGTCTGAACGGACTCCGGAAGTCGAACGTAGGGCACGATATAAATTATACGCAGAGTTTATGAACTCTGCGTATAAATCTAACACTTCCTCAGCAGCCCTTCCATCGTCGCGAAGCGTTCCAGCATTTCGGTGTAGATGCGGTCGGTCTTTTCGTGCAGGTGCGCGACCTCGAGTTCGGCCTTGATGTTGACCTCGTACTCGATGTCCGACCGCACGCGGTCCTTCTCGGCCTGGCGGTTCTGGCTGATC
>JBAVBF010000215.1:0-2652 GCA_049586115.1 Thermoanaerobaculia bacterium
TCGAGCGCATCCAGGCCGAGCAGCAGGTGTCGTCGGCGGATGATGAGGATGCGGACGTCTGGGGTTTGTACGAAGAGGGCGGCGACGTGGCCGTGCAGCTCTTCGTCATCCGCGACGGAAACGTCGTCGACCGACGCGAACTGTTCTGGGAGAAGGTCGGCGACTATCAACCGACGTACTTTCTCGGCGAGGTGCTGCAGCGCTACTACCAGGACAACCTGTTCATTCCTCCCGAGGTGTTGATCCCGTTTGAAGTGGAAGAGTGCGACCTGCTGACCGCGTGGCTGACCGAACAGGCCGGCCGCAAAGTCGGAGTGCGCGTTCCTCAGCGGGGGAGGGGAGTCGATCGGATGGAGCTCGCCAACCGCAATGCGCGACTGTCGCACGAGTCGAGGTTCCGCAAATCAACGCAGGACCGGCTGCAGATCGCTGCACAAAAACTTGGGCAGGTTTTGGGGTACGACAGAGAGATCGGACGCATTGAATCGTTCGACATCTCCAACATCCAGGGAACCGACTCCGTGGCCGGAATGGTCGTGCTCGACCGCGGCAAGTTCGACAAGAAGCAGTACCGCGTCTTCAACATCAAGACCGTCGAAGGAGCCGACGACTTCCGCTCGATGGCCGAGGCAGTCGATCGCCGCTATCGCCGGCTGATGGACGAGAACAAGTCGCTGCCGGACATGATCCTGATCGACGGCGGCCGCGGCCAGCTCAACGCCGCGCTGGCGGCGCTGAACAAACTCGGCATCGAGGAGATCCCGATCGCCGGGCTGGCCAAGCGCGAGGAGGAGATCTACGTACCCGACCGCGAGGAGCCAATTCGCCTGGAGCGGCGCGATCCGGCGCTACAACTGCTGCAGATGGTGCGCGACGAGACGCACCGCTTCTCCGTATCGTCACATCGCAGGCGCCGATCCAAGAGGTTTCTGCACAGCGCGCTCGACGACATGCCCGGCATCGGCGAAAAGCGCCGCCGCCTGCTCATCGAGCGCTTCGGCAGCGTCTCCGGCGTCAGGCAAGCCTCGGCGCAGGATCTGATGAACGTCCTCGGCCGCAAAGTCGGAAAGACGTTGTATGACGAGTTGCATGGATGAAGCGGAGTATGTAGTGGAAAGCAACGCGCCTTCGCATCCAGCGCCCACTCCCCAGACCGCGTGCGATAATCGCGAATCCACAACGCGTAGATAAAGGGCGGGGACCAAATGAGTTTCGAAGGCGAAATCGGCGAGATCGATCTGATTCAGCGGCTCGTCGAGCTCGGAAGCGAGCAGTTCACCGGCGCGATCCGGTTCGAGAGCGACGGCATCATCAAGATCATCTACTTCAAAGGCGGCGACGTCCTCTCCGCCTCCACCAACGATCGCACCGACGCCGTCGACGAAATCCTGCTGCGCGCCAACAAGGTCACGCGCGAGCATGTGAAGCAGGCGCTCGCCAAGCGTAAGGAAAGCGAGACGCTCGGTGACGCCCTCCTCGGCCTCGGCTTCATCACCCGAAAGGAGCTGACCTGGGCCCGCCGCGTTCAAGTCATCGGCATCCTCCGCTCCATCATCGGCTGGAAAAGCGGCTCCTACACGATCGTGGAGGATTACCTGCCGAAGCGTGAGGAGGGAACCCTCTTCCCGCTGGCGCAGATCATCGTCGAGCTGGTGGTGACGGATACCGACCGGACGAAGTCCGAGCAGGCGATGGAGAGCGGCAACGCCATCTTCGAGAAGTCACCCAACTTCGACGACGCCTTTCGCCGCCTCGGCCTGAACGACGACGCGGAACAGATCGTCGCGAAGATCGATGGCAGCAACACGGCCGCCGATGTTGCTGCGCAGTCCGGCAAGGACATCTTCAATGTCTACAAGCTGTTGGAAGCGCTTCGCATGCTGAAGCTGGTATCGCGTCTCGACAAACCTCCAGCAGAACATGAGGTTTATGGCGGGGACGCCTGGGACGTCGAGAATCCCGACTTTACGATCGACGACGTCGCGCCGCCGGTGCCACTGGCCGCGGTCGGAGCGCCGAGGGTCGACAGTGCGACGATGGAGATCCCGGCGCTGAATATCAGCGCGCCTGCCTCGGTATGGGATGACCCGGTAGATGACGATCAGTTCTCGGGGACCGAAATCGCGCCGCCCCCGATCACGCCGATGGCCGAACCGCAATGGGGCTTCGACGAAGCACAGATCGAAGCCGCCCGTCGCGCTGCCGTCCCGCTGCACGGGGACGACCAGGTCCCGACCTCGGTCATGAGCTCCGACATCCCGCCCGAACCGCGAAAACGGAGCATGCTGATGCCGTTGCTCCTCCTTCTCCTCATCGTTATCGGCGGATATGCCGGATGGAACTGGTGGCAGCAGCGGCAAGCTGCGAAAACCACAGCGGCGACCTCTGCGCCGCCGGTGTCGCGCACACGACCTGCGACAACATCAGCAGCGGTAACGACATCAAACGGGAACGCAGGTGGCCCGCTGACGATGACGAACACGCCGCCATCCACAACCGCAGCTCCGATGATCGCGGGACACCGGAACGCTGGCGTCCCGCCGGCTGGCCCGGCGGCGTTCTCGCCGCCCACGGCGACGAAGCCGCAGATGGTGACAACATCAGGCACGCCGATAACGACGATGGCCATACCGCCGCGTGTCGCTGCAACCA
>JBAVBF010000216.1:0-6207 GCA_049586115.1 Thermoanaerobaculia bacterium
TGCATCGTCAGGCGCAGTTTGGACGATTCCAGCGGGACCGTATCGACTTGCGAGAGCGGCTCGAGCTCTTTGCCGCTGCCGGCCATGCGCTGCATCTCCTGACCTTTTGGCCAGAGGCGTGTGTCGATGGAGCGGATCGCTTTGTTGTATTGCTCGACCGTCCGCGCCAGCGCGCCGCCGACTTCGGTGATGAGGTCCATGACTCGAACGAAGCGGTTGAACAACTCCACGCCGGCGTCGTGCATCTTCTTGGCGTTTTCCTCGGTACGTTCCGCTTTCCATCCCGCGGCCACGGCGCGCAGCAGCGGCAGAAGAACGGTGGGGGATGCGAGATAGATTTTTTTCTCGACCGCGTACTCGAAGAGCATCGGATCGGTGACGAGGGCGGCGGAGAGGAAATGCTCGCCGGGAAGAAACATCACCGTGAAGTCGAGGCTGTCGCCGACACTGGCCTGGTACTCCTTGCGGCTCAACGACTCGATGTGGCGGCGCAACGTGCGCGCGTGGAGGGTGAGCGCATCGCGTTTGCGCGACTCATCGGTCTCATTCGCGGCCACGCTGTAATCGGTCAGCGGCACTTTGGCGTCGACGGCGATGACGCGTTTGTTCGGCAGATGGATGACCACGTCGGGACGCAGGCGACGGCCTTCGTCGGTCAGGAACGTCTGCTGCGCTTCGAAGTCGCACAGCTCGCTCATGCCGGCCAGCTCGATGCAGCGCCGCAGCGAGTTCTCGCCCCAGGAGCCGCGCACGGCGGGTGAGTCGAGCGCGTTGGCGAGGCGGGACGCTTCGCGCTGCGACAACTCCTGCGCTGCGAGCAGGGAACGGATCTGTTCCTGCAATCCGCCGTACGCCGCGTTGCGCGAGTGTTCGCTTTTCGTCAACTCGCCGGCGTAACGGTCGAGCATGTCGCGTAGCGGCTGGAGCATCGTGTCGATCTCGGCCTTCTTCGTATCGAGCGACGCGACGATCTCGCCTTTCGAGCCGTCGAGATGGGCCTTGTTCAGTTCGAGGAAGGAGCTGCTGATCGTGGCCAGCGTTTTCTGCGCGGTCGCGGCGAACGCTTCCTCCATCTGCTTGCGGGCATCGCCGAGGAAGCTGGACTGCGTTTCGGCGGCAACGCGCGCCTGCGATTCGAGGTTGGCCAAACGCCGCGCTTCGGCCGCTACCGCCTCGCTGCGTTCGCGTTCGGCGCGCGCGAGATCGCGTTCGGCCAGCGCGCGCTGGATCGCGCCCGTTTTTCTCGCGCTCGCAACCACCCACCCCACAACCGCGCCCGCAAAGAGCGCGATTACGCTGAGAAGAATCGTCATGACAGGCATGAACGGATGATGAGGTCTCGTTCTCCGACGGTCAAGCGCGGACGGCAGCGCCTCTCAGGACGTCGATGATCTGGTCGATCTCACTCTCCACATTGTAGAAATGCGGGGAGAAGCGAAGCATCCCCTCCCGCGGCGCGCAGACCACGCCATTCTCTTCGAGCAGGCGATGCCATTTGAGCAACGTCGGATCGCTGGAGGGCGGAAGCGCTCCGACGATTCCGGAACGGATCGGACGAGGCGTCGCGACCCGCCAGCCGATGTCGTCGAGCCGGTCGGCGAGCAACGCCGCGATGCGCGTGGTCTCTTCGCTGATGTCGGCGATCCCGATTTCGAGCAGCAGATCGATCGCGGCGCGCAGTCCATAGATTCCGCACGTGTTCAACGAACCAGCCTCGAACCGCCGCGCATCGGGCAGAAGATCGATCGGACAATCGATGAATTTCCCCTTGCGCTCGATGTTCGTCCAGCCATATTCGAGCACTTCCAGTTTCTCGCGATGCTCCGCTGCCGCGAAGAAGATCGCCGCCCCCTCGGACGCGCACATCCACTTGTGTCCGTCGGCGGCGAGAAAGGAGATCTTCGACCGCTTCACGTCGATCGGCAGGACTCCCACGGCTTGAATCGCGTCGACGCAAAAGAGAACGTTGCGCGCGGCACAGAGTTCACCAATCGCATCGAGGTCCGCCGCGAAGCCGTTGTGAAACGCGACCGCCGATACGGTGACGATGCGCGTTCGATCGTCGATGCAGCGTTCGACATCGTCGACATTGAACGCGCCGTCATGGCTTCGGACCACGCGCACGTTCACCCCTCGACTGTCAAGTTTTCTCCAGGGAGTGGAGTTGGAAGGAAACTCGAGATCGGTGGTAACGACGTTGTCGCCCGCCTTCCAGCGAAATCCCTCGGCCACGAACGACAAACCCTCCGAGGTGTTCTTGAGGATCGCGATTTCACCCGGCTGCGCGCCGATCAGCTTCGCCGCCGAAGTGCGCAAGTGCACGTACTCCGCATACCAATCTTTCCAATGGAGCGCTCCGAAGTCGCGCTGATCGCGCACGAAGTTTTCCATCGCCTCGGACGCGCGCGTCGACAGCGGTCCGAGCGCGGCATGGTTGAAGTACGCGAGCTTCTTCGTGACGGGGAAGAGATCGCGCAGCGACGATTTGTCCATCAGGAGGAGTGTAGCGCTACGCCGTGTACCATTCGCGGATGCCGCACGGACGTCTGCTCGCCATCGTCTGCATCATCTGGGTCGCCTCCGAGCTCGCGGTCATGGTGCTCAAACACGCGCGCGGCAACGCGTCGCGTCGCGATCGCGGATCGCTGAGAGTTCTGTGGGCCGGCATTACGATCGCCACGATCGTGGGTTCGATCGTCAGCGGCTACGGGCCAACAGCCATCGCATACAACACGTTCTGGATCGGACTCGGCCTGATCATCTTCGGCATCATCATTCGCGCGATCGCGATCGCCACGCTCTGGCGGTACTTCACGGTCGACGTCTCGATCCGCGAAGGGCATCAGCTCGTCGA
Source organism: Thermoanaerobaculia bacterium (assembly GCA_049586115.1). Classification (GTDB taxonomy): domain Bacteria; phylum Acidobacteriota; class Thermoanaerobaculia; order Gp7-AA8; family Gp7-AA8; genus JADGNZ01. The sequence continues at coordinate 2,855 of JBAVBF010000216.1, forward strand.
TCGCGGCATCTACGGCGTCCTGCGCCATCCGTCCTACACCGGCTCGCTGCTTTCGTTCCTCGGACTCGGCTTCGCGTTCGGCAACTGGCTGAGTGTCGGCATCATCGCGATCGCGACGATCATCGGCTTCTCCTATCGCATCGCAGTCGAGGAAGGCGCGTTGATCGAGCACTTCGGCGACCGGTATCGCGACTACATGCGCCGCTCGAAGCGGCTGATCCCCGGCATCTACTAGACTGCGCCGATGTCGCGTTTCACCTTCGTCTCGGCCGGCGAGTCGCATGGGCCGCAACTCACGGTCATCGTCACCGGGATGCCGGCCGGCGTGCGGCTCGACCGCGCGCGGATCAATCGCGACATGGCTCGCCGCCAGCACGGCTACGGCCGCGGCGGGAGGATGAAGATCGAGCACGACGAAGCCGACATCGCCGGCGGCGTTCGCGGCGGCGAAACCCTCGGCTCGCCAATCGCGATCGTTATCCGCAATGACGATTTCAAGAATTGGGAAGCGGCCATGGGCGTGTGGGACGTCGACGCCGCCGAGGCCGGGAAACGGCGCGTTCATGCGCCGCGGCCGGGACATGTCGATCTGATCGGCGGGATGAAGTACAACCGTCGCGATCTGCGCGACATCCTCGAACGTGCCTCGGCGCGCGAGACCGCCTCGCGCGTGGCCGCGGGCGCGATCGCCAAAGAACTGCTGCGCAACTTCGGCATCGAGTTCCGATCGGGCGTCGTCTCCCTCGGCGCCGCCGGTGATCCCGACGACGCCGCAACGTGGGACGAGCTCGCCGCCGTCGATGACGATTCGCCGCTACGCGCCGTGAACAAAAACTCGGAAGCGGCGATGGTCGCCGAAGTGGACAAAGCGCGCGAAGCCGGCGAAACGCTGGGCGGCACGATCGTCGTGGCCGCGCACAACGTTCCCATCGGCCTCGGCTCGTACGTGCAGTGGAACGAGAAACTCGATGGCCGCATCGCGCAGGCGATTCTCTCGATTCACGCTGTGAAAGCCGTCGCGATCGGCGACGGCGTCGCTGCCGTGCAACGCGTCGGTTCCGAAGTCCACGATCCGATCTACTTCGACGATTCGCGCCGCTATCACCGCACCACGAACCGTGCCGGTGGATTGGAAGGCGGCGTCACGAACGGACAGGACGTCGTCGTCCGCGCCTACATGAAGCCGATCTCGACGCTGCGCCGGGGCCTTCCCTCGATCGACATCGACACGCGCGAGCCGCACCGCTCGCAATGGGAACGCAGCGACGTCACTGCCGTCCCCGCCTGCGGCGTTGTCTGCGAGGCCATGCTGGCAATCACGCTGGCGGACGCGATGCGGGAGAAGTTCGGAGGGGATTCGTTGGGCGAGATGCGTGCAAACTTCGAAAACTACGTTGCGCGGATATCAGCGTACTAAGAGTTCATCCGCAGATGAGCGCAGATGAAGACGGGTTTTATCTGCGTACCTCTGCGTAATCTGCGGACCGGGCTTTGAGGACGAGCGCTGTTCCGCAGATGAAAATGATCACGCTGATCAACTGCGCGATCGTGAACGGCCCGAGGAAACGATCGTCTTTCGCGCGAACGATCTCCACGAGAAACCGCTCGATCCCCATCAGGATCAGGAACAGTCCGAAGATGCGGCCCTTCGCGTGCGGACGTTTGGCCGCGTACATCAGGATCGCGAACATCACGAAGGCGGAAACGGATTCGTAGAGCTGCGTTGGATGGACGCGCAGTAACTGATCGGGAGGTATCGACGGGTCGAGGTGCACGCCGAACTGGCGCAGCGACTCGGCGGTGGTCGGCGGAGAACCTTTCGGGAAGGCGATGCCGACCCACGATTCGGTCGGGCGGCCGTAGTCGTCGCCCACGAGAAAACAGCCGATGCGGCCTAACGCGTAGCCGATGGCCAGCGCAGGAGCGGCAGCATCGGCGACGGTGAAGAAATCGATTTTCTTGATCAGCAGATAGCCGGCGCAGCAGAGAAAGCCGCCGATCAGGCCGCCGTACCAGACCAGGCCGGCGCGATCGAGCAGCAGGTGCCAGTCGCGAAAAAGGATCGCGTAGTAGATCTTCGCGCCGGCGATTCCGCCGATCGCAGCGGCCATCACGATGCTGGATGCGGCATCGTCCGAGAGCCCGTAGCGGCGGAACTGCCGCGTCAGCACCCAGCCGCCGACGATGAATGCGGCGAACATCATCAGGCCGAAGGTAGTGATCTCGAACGAGCCGAGTTTGATGAGGGTTGGATACATTCAGCGGAGTCTATCGCGCTCAGGTCAGCATCGATTCGAGTCCGGCCTTCTGGTCGCTGATGAAGCGGAAGACGTCGACCTTACCGGCGGAGTCGAGATGTTGTGAGACTTCGAAGAGCTGCACCGACAGCAGCGTGTTCAACCCTTCGTCCAGCACTGCCTTGCGGCGTTCGAACGGCAGCTCGGAGATGTTGGCGATGAGCATGTTCTCGTCGAAGCGGCCGAACTGGTCGAAGAAGACGCCGCTCCAGAGCTCGTCGCTTTCCGCGTTTTGCATCGCGGTGGTCACGATGTCGCGCGCCGGCTCTTCGCCGACCGCGTTCAGCAACGCGGCGTAGAGGCGGCCGAACATGTCGTTGTAGGTCGAGATGACTTTCAACAGCTCCGGAGAATCTTCGACGTCGAGGAAAACGGGGCGGAACGACTTCGTATCCGCGACTACCTCGATCAGCCGCGCCGAGAGAAGCTGGAAAAGGATGCGCGTGACTTCGAACTCCGTCATCTCCGAGCCGCCCACCAGCGCGCGGATGGAGCGTTTGCCGTCGAGCGTGTTGTAGAGCGCCACTTCGTGCTCGCTCATGTCGAGCGATCCGAAGTCGGGCACCGCCCCCTGCACCTTCATGAAGACCATCTCCAGGCTGGTGATTTTTTCGCGGATCACGGCCGACTCGTCGAGACGGCGGATCCCTTCCATGATCACCGTCGACGTATTGATCGACAGCACGATGCGCTCGTTGACCAGCTCGTCGGCCGTATCGCCGAAGACGAAGCTTCCTTCTTTCCAGCTGAAGAGCGAATAGATGATCTCCAGCGCCTGATTCTTCACGCCCCACCACAGATCCTTCGGCGAGATGGCGCCCATCTGCACGAGCAGTTTGCCGTGGCGCGTGGTGGCGGTGACGCGGCGCTTCGATTCGTCGTACTGCTTTTGCGTGATCTTGCCGTTGCGCAGCAGGAACATGCCGAGGGAGTGCTCGGGCGAGTTGGAGGACGCGAAGACGATCTCGCCATCCTTCCAGTAGATGGAGCGTTCCATCCGATCGTGGGCCAGCAACAGCTTGCCGCTGCCGCGGATCATGGAGAGGAAACTGAGGA
>JBAVBF010000217.1:0-4583 GCA_049586115.1 Thermoanaerobaculia bacterium
TGACAAGCAGTCATCGCGACAGCCATCCCCCGCTGAACCCCGCGCGCTGAAGTCCGCGAATGACGTGCGGATTCGAGCGCATCGTCTTCCACACCAATTCGCTCCGATGGTTCTCGATCATCGCCACGATCGGACCTTCGTCGATGCCCAGATAGTCGATGTCGAACCAACCGTATTCAGGAGAAACGCGGCCGTGCTTCAGCTGCTCGGTCGTGCGCAGCGTCGGATTGAAGGCGTCGAGGAAGCCGTACTGCGAATAGAGATTCGTTCCGTAGCGGGTCGACATCTCACGCATCGCCGGAATCGCAAGTTCCGGCGCGAACGCGATCGATGACGCCGCCGCCGTGGTCGCGATCGTCCCGTCGTCGCGGATGTCGTTCTCGGCCACGCCGCGCGCGGTGTACGAATGAAACTCGCGCCGTTTTCCGCCGATCGTCACCGCCGCATCCATCGGACCATCGCACGCGGACAGTCCCCAGATGCGGTCGCCGTAGTCGCGCCAGCCGCCCGGATTCGCGACCGCGTACGCGTGCTGCGCGAGCACCGCGCGCCGCGAATTCTCGAACCAGTCGATGCCGTAGGTGGCAATCACCGGATCCCTGATCCCTCGAAAGTCGATCCAGACCTCGGAGTACTGATGTCCGAACAGCGGCGCGAACTGCACGAACTGCTGGCCGTAGACGGTGCCCCAGGTGTCGGTCGAGTGATACGCCAGCCACGCCTCCGGCTCGACCGGATGCGTCGGCGATCCGAGCGCGAGGATGACCAGGATCATGGCCTCGTTGTAGCCGCGCCAGTCGTACGTGTGAAATCCGCTCTCCGGCGTCCAACCCATGCTCACCGCATGCGGCCGGACTTCCTCCCACGTCCACTCGACGCGCTCATACAACGTTTCCGCATCGCGCCGGATCTGTTCTTCGGCCGGCGTATTGCGATCGAAGTACGACTGCGCGAACAGCGCTCCCGCGACGAGGAGCGCGGTGTCGATCGTCGACAGCTCGACGGTCTCGAAACGCTCGCCCGTCTTCATGTCGAGGAAGTGGTAGTAAAACCCGTGATGTCCCGAAACGCCGCGCGGCTCGGGGCCCTGCTTCATCGCCAGCAGCGATTGCAGCGTCGCGCGCGTCCGCTCCGCCGCCGCTTCGCGCGTGACGTAGCCGCGTTCCGCGCCGATGCCATACGCGGTCAATCCGAATCCGACCGCGGCGATGCTGGAGAACGACGGCGTCGGCCAGCGGTCGGGAACGAGCTGCGTGTGCGGATCGGCCAGGTCCCAGAAAAAATGAAAGCTGCGGCGCTCGACGTCATCGAGCAGCGCAGCATCCGTGGGAGTGGGAGCGACGGCGCGCTGCCTCGTTACCGGCGCATTCGCGCAGGCAGCCAGCAGCAGACAAAGGATGGCCGTCGCCGTTCGCATGAAAAATTCGGGGCGGACTCGCGTCCGCCCCGAGGAAAACTTAGAAGGTAAGCCGCAGACCGACCTGCTCGCGCCGGCCGAGGGAAACGACGCAGTTCGGATCGCCGAGCGTCGTGCGGTCATTGTTGTCGCCGACGAAATCATTCAGACAGCCAAAGTTCGTGAAATTGAATGCATTGAAGACTTCCGCGATGACGCCGACCGTCGTACCGCGGACCGCAGCGAAATCCTTCGTCAGCCGGAAATCGACATTACGGTATCCATGATCTGGATAAACAGCTCCCCGCTTGACGCCCGTCGCCAGGCGGCCGGGCAGACTGAAGCCTTGCGAGAAATCGGTGATCGGCGTAGCGCCGCCGGTGCCGAGCGTGACACTGGTGCTGAAGCGCATATCCCAGGGGATTCCGAAGATGCCGGTAGCATTGAAATGGTTCGGCTCGGAGCCCGGAACCGGATGCCGCGCATAAGAAGCAGCGGACGGCAGATCGAGGCTGAAGAGATCGTTTCCGTTCTGCTCGGTCTTGGCGTGCGTGTACGTAAAGCGCGCCCCCCAATGCGACTGCGTCGTAAAGGGACGGTCGAGCGTAAGGCTCTCCGCGTCGTACCAGAAACTCTTACCGACCGGATCATTGATGATCACCGCGTTATATCCCGGCGCAAACGCGCCGCAGCAGGTGCCCGACGCGGCGACATACGTGATGCCGCGCTTGCCGCGAACGGCGTTGTAGCTTGCCGAACCGAGCCAGCTGCCGATGGCCTGACGAAAACCGACGTTGTACTGCGTCGAGTACGGCGGCTTGGTATTGTTGCTGAGCAGATAGATTTCCGGGTGTGTTGCGCCCTGCGCGATCAGCGTCTGCAGCCCGGCCGCCGTCCCATAAGAATCCTGCCACTTGATCGTACCGGGACGTCCATCGGGCGAGAATTCGAAGCGGTAAACGGGGAACTGCTGGCGGAAGCGCTCATCCAGCGTGGCATTCAGGAAAAGACGGTCGTAGTACTTACCCCAGCCGCCGAAGACGACCGACTTGCCGTCCGCCCTCAGGTCATAAGCGAATCCAAGCCGCGGCTGATATTCGCTCTTGTATGGCTTACGCTCGCTGCCGGTCGAGAAATATTCGTCCGGGATGCTGATCGTACGTCCGTCGAACGCGAACGTTTTTCCCTTAAGTGCCGCCACGATGTTTGCCGGCGTGACGTAGCTCTCGTCCAGCATGTGCGACTCATAATCCCAACGGAGCCCGAGGTTCAGGGTCAGCTTCGGGTTGACGGCCCAGGAGTCCTGTCCGTAAATCCCGTACTCGTTGTTGCTGATCTTGAGAATCGGATTACCGATGCCGTAATCGACCTCGAACGGCTGCGCAAACGTGTTTCCGTTCGCGGGATCGTCGATGAACTTGTACAGCGGGATGCCATTGAGGCTCTTGTTCACGTTGTAATGCATGAAATCGACGTTGCCGCCGATCTGGAAACTGTGCGTTCCCGCCATTTCCATCGGCGCGAAGTTGAAGTTGTCCCGCAATTCGAGGCGGCGCTGATTGAAATCCTGAATCGTGCTGTTGCCGCCGGTGCGGATGATCGTGGCGAAGCCCGGCGCAAAATAGAGCTTGCCGACCTGGCCGGGATTCTGCGGCTCCGGATTCCAGCCGAACGTCTGCACGCTGGCGCTGGCCTCGTTCAGTGCATTGCCGAAAATCATCTGATCGCGCAACGTCGCACCATAGACCCAGTTCTTGTAATTCGTGGCCGACTCGAAACTCGTCTGGCCGCCGAAGTCGCGGGTCTCGTGCTCGCGGCGGTAATTGCCGCTGAAATCGAGCGTCTGATTCGCCGCGGCCTGCCAGCTCAGCTTTCCGAATGCCAGCGTCGATTTGAACGGGCTGCTGAAGCTCCCGGTGAAGTTGCTGAACTGCGCTGCATATTTGGGAATCGTGACTACCACGGAATTCGAGGCCCGTTCAATGTCGCCCTCGTACGTGGCGAAAAACTGAAGGTGATCCTTGATGATCGGACCGCCAAAGCTGATTCCGGGCTGCGTGCGGTGATAGGAGGTGTTGCCGGTCAAGGTCGAGAACTTGAAGTTCTTCTCCGTCGCGGCCACCCACTGTTTCGGCTGATAAAAGGCGAACGCTTCCCCTTTGAAATCGTTGGTGCCGGACTTCGTCACCGCGCTGATGATCGCGCTCGAGGCGTGGTCGTATTGCGCGCTGTAATTCTGCGTAATGACGCGGAACTCCTGCACCGCACTCTGCGGGAACGGATTGCCGCGGCTGGAATCCTGTCCGACCGTGCCGCCCTGCAGCACGTCGTTCTTCGTGCTGACGCCGTCGATGAAAATATTCGTCTGCTCCGGATCCTGCGCGTCGCCCGCGAACGTCTTGCGCTGCGGGTCGGTCGACAGCCGGATTCCCGGCGCCAGCGCGGCGAAGTTGAGGAAGTTGCGATCGTCCTGCGGCAGATTCTCGATCTGCTGCGTGGTCACGTTCGTGGCGATCTCGCTCGTGCGCGTCTCCACGGCCTGATTGCCGACCACCGTGATCGTTTCCTTCAGGACCGCGGTCGTCGAGACCTTGAGATCCATCTCCAAGGACTGGCCGACGAGCACCGTGATGTTCTGGCTCTTCGGCTCGAAGCCCGGCGCGGCCACGACGATGTTGTATGTGCCGGGCGACAAACCGGCCAGCGTGTACGCGCCGTCAGCCCCCGACTTCACCGTCTTGACGAAGCCGCTGCCCGCATTCACGGCATTGATCTCCGCGTTCGCGACGCCGCTGCCGGCGTCATTCGTAATCTTTCCGCGAAGCGTTGCTGTCGTCGACGTTTGCGCGAAGACAGTCGCGGCAAGCAGCAATGCCACTCCAAAAAATAAAAACGTTCGTCTCATGACACCTCTCCTTTTTCGGGAACCCTTTTTCGGCCATTCTTCGAAATGCGTTCCGCACGATGCGGTTGCGTGTTTTGTTTCGGTAGCGGTTTGAGAGCCGCGCACGATTTGCGGATGACCAGCGTCGTGGCCACGCGATCGTGCCGCGGCGCGTGCACGGCGGCGTTGCTGATGGCATCGAGCAGCAGGCCGAAGGCGCAGCGCCCCAGCTCCGCGATGTCGACACGCATCGTCGTCAGCGCCGGATTGACGTAGCGCGCGATCGGGATGTCGTCGAATCCC
>JBAVBF010000218.1:0-3129 GCA_049586115.1 Thermoanaerobaculia bacterium
GTACCGCTGACCTTGAACATCGGCAATTTTGGTACGGCGTTCTCATGCACCGAGAATACGACCTGTTTTGCCGGCTCCAATGCGACGGTGAAAACTGGCTGGACCGCCGGCGCCGGCGGCGAGTGGCGGTTCGCGCCGCATTGGACGCTGAAGGCGGAGTATCTCTACGTCAATCTCGGCCGGGACCGGGTAAGGGCAAACGCGACCGCCCCCGGTACCGGCATTAATGCCGGATTGCCGCTCGCCAGCTACGTCGCCGATTTCGGCCGCACTGATTTTCATGTGGTCAGGTTGGGCGTGAACTATCACTTTTGAGAGCCCTTCCCTTATCCCTAAGCCGGTGGATAACCTAGGCCCATACGAGCAAGGCACGACGTACCGTCTCTGATCGGCTGTTCCCAAATGCTCAATGACTGGTACGCGGAACCTTGTTTACAAGTATGGGCGGCATCGGCACTACACCACGGCATGTCCGCTACGGGTCCCAGAAGCAGACACTATCCGACTAAGCAAACCGCGCGGTACTTATGGCCGGACTTCGATTGCGTCCATTCCCGACGATTTGTTTGATCTGGATCAAGGTCGGAAGTCTGTCAAATACCAAATACCCGATTGGAAAATCGCGCGGCTGTTTGATGGCGCCGGCCCAAGCGTTCGCGCCTGGGGAAAAGCCAATACAAGGTGATCTTTCGCTGCACGCGAGATGCCTCGATTGGGTTGGGCATGACGCGTTTGCGAGTCTGACCGCAGGAGCAACGAAATGCGCGTGTTCAACGACTTTGATGACCTCAAGGGAGCTGTCGGCACCGAGGTCGGCGTCAGTGACTGGATAGAAATCACCCAGGACCGGATCAACAAATTCGCCGAAGCAACCGGCGACGAGCAATGGATCCACATCGACGTGGACCGTGCAGCACGCGAGTCGCCCGGTGGAAAAACGATTGCACATGGACTGCTCTCGCTCTCGCTGATCCCGACGCTCATTCGGGATATTATCGGCTTGAAAGTCGTGAAAAACACGCTGAACTACGGCGCCAACAGAGTTCGCTATCTCACTCCGGTCCCCGCCGCCTCACGGTTGCGTGGCCGAGTTGAGGTGATGGCGGCCGAGGACGTGCCACCCAACGCGCTACGCGTCACCTACAAAGTCACCATTGAGATCGAGGGTGGCAAGCGCCCCGCCTGTGTCGCGGAGGTGATCGGTCAACACTATCGATAAACGGGTTCACACCGAGGCTTGCTATCCTTCTTGGCCATCGTGCGGCACAGGGCGAGGAAACGAGCGACGAAAAAACGGAAATCGGAAAATGTCTGAGATGGGTCCAGGTTGTGTAAAAACGCGAAGATTGAGGTTGGCGGTTGAGGTTAGACGGCTTCTCAATTCAGCTTAAGATCAGACAAACCTGAATTCTGGCTTCGACTTGCGTCGATACGCCATGAAACCAACGCCAGCAAAGCCGAGGATTATCATCGCCCATCTGGAGGGCTCTGGCACGGCGGCGATGGCGTGAAGGGAAGGGGCGTCCAAGGTGTACTTACCGTTCGACAAATCGCTTCCACCTGCCGTCTTGATCTCGAACGATCCGTCATTGTTCCACCCATTGTAAAGGGCGAGGTAAGGCGTACCGGACGCGAGGCCGTTCTCGGACTGGGTTACTGCAATCGATAGATGGCTGCTGTCCGGCTCCCCCGTCCATAGCTGTACGCCCGCGACGCTCCCAAAGGCGATGTTTGAATTTGTAAGATCAAAATGCAGTGTCCCAAAGGTGGCGCTTAAACTCGAAAAAATCGAGTTAGGCAGATTGGTCCAAGGGATGACAGCAGTCGTAAACGTCGGCAAATCCAGCACCAGAATGCCGGACCCTGTGGAATTTCCAATCGCGTCGCTGAAGGCGATTTTGTAATCGACCAGAACAGCCTTCGCGGGCACCGCCCAGACGCCTATGATTATTAATCCTAGCGCGGCCGTCATCAAGAATTTGTATCGAAGCATTGCTTCTACTCCTCTAAGATTCTGCTATTCTTCTCGCCGAGCGTCACATGTCGCGTCGACGCAGCCCGCTGGCGGGCCGGTATCAATCGTTCTGTGATGTGGTCAATGCGTCGCCCCATTCTGGGGCGGCTCGCGTTGCAGAGCCTTCAGCACCTCGTCGAGCCAGCGAATGCGCGTCACTATCTGTTCGATGGTCATACGTCCTCCGTCTCGGAGGTCAGGGCGATCATCGCGATGGCAAGGGTAGGTAGCGGCAGTATTCATACGTTTCATTGGTTTGATCCGGTGTCGGTTGTTCACTGACACCTCAGCCCCGGTAGGCCGAGGCCGCCGGGCGTCGAGGGTTAGGCTTTGAAGGCGAGCGTTCCGTGTCAGGCGTAAGCATGGGCATGATCAAATCCGCCCGGTACCTGACAGTGACGACGGCCAACACATGGTTGGCCATCAGGCTGCCCAAATACAAAGTGACTTTCATCGGCTTGCTCCGGTGTCAGTGTTTCCTGACACCTCGACCCCGGTAGGTCTTGTGACCGCCCGGGGTAAGGGTTCGCCGTCTACGCCGCCCGCGCGACGAGGCTGTTTGCCAGCGCAACCATTTCGCCGTGCATCTTGACGTCGCCGACTGCCAAGCAGTGCTTGGCGAGACGCCTGGCGGCCATGGACAGCGCAACGAAGCCGACCGGTTTGCTCAAAGCCGCCGCAATCCCCCGAGTGTCGTCCGCCATCTTGCGGATGAAGTCGCGCGGGTCCGGATCGGTTGACCGGGAAGGCGCAGCGCCATGCAGGTAATATTCCGCGATTGACTCGGCCTTGTCGGCGAGCATCAGGGTGACTGCATCCACGGGGGCAACGAGCGCGGCGTTAAGGGAAAACGGGGTCATCGGTACCTCCTTCCTGTTCCCAAGCTCTTGCTTGGTCTTACATATTGTGCTATGAGACGTATTATACACATAATAGGCGCATACGCAAGGAAAATCGGACAGCAAATGCCCACAAAACTAGACGACGAAATCCAGCGACTGAACATGGTCGCGCCAGCCTCGTGGATGAAGAAGATTGATGACTGGCGGCGGAAGGAACCTGACCTGCCGAACCTGTCGGAGGCCATTCGTAGGCTGGTCGAGATGGGCTTGGAG
>JBAVBF010000219.1:0-1753 GCA_049586115.1 Thermoanaerobaculia bacterium
CCACGAAATAGGCCTGGATATTGATCTCGTTGAACAGGATTTCCGCCACCGGCTCATAGCCGCCGGACGCCACAAACGTCGACTGGAAGTTGCCGCGACACAGATGCATCGCCGTCGTCATGTCCGCCGGCACGTCGGAGATCGCGGCATTGATCATCCTGGCGTAGTCGTGCGGCATTTTATCCGGATCGTCGCCACGCTCGGTCACCTGCTGGCGCAGCTTCGGATCGCAGAGATATGTGAAGTTCACCTCGTCGAGCTGGATATAGCGGCAGCCGGCGTCGGCAAAGGCGCGCACAGCCTTGCGGTAGCTCTCGCCGAGATCGCGATAAAAATCCGCCATGTCCGGATAGATCGCCTCGGGCACCGCCGAGCGGCCATAGCGGAAATGCAATGACGACGGCGACGGAATCGTCATCTTCGGCGTCTGCTTGGTATGGCTTTGCACGAACTTGAAGTGCTCGATCATCGGATGCGGAGAATACGAACCGAGCTTGCCAATGACACGCAGCATCATCGGCTTCGGCTGCTTGCCCTGGAATTGTATCTTGCGCTCACCGAGATAGGCCTCGACGCCGTCGAGCTTGCCCAGGAAGTCGTAGTTCCAGAATGCGCGGCGGTACTCGCCGTCGGTGATGGATTTCAACCCGACCGATTCCTGCTTCTTGATGATCGTTTCGATCTCGCGATCCTCGATGGCCTTCAGCTGCTCGGCTGTGATCTCATTTTTCTCGCGCCTGGCGCGCGCTTCTTTCAATAACTCGGAACGGAGCAGGCTGCCGACATGGTCGGCGCGGAACGGCGGTTTGGTGCGTTGCATTGTGAATTGTTCCTTGCACTGGCGTCATTCCGGCGAGCGAAGCGAGTGCCGGGATCCATAACCCCTGCCTCAGTTTGTTCGAGATCACCGGGGTTATGGATTCCGGGACCGCGCCTTCGGCGCGCCCCGGAATGACAACCGAGGCGCAGTGCTCATCGCTACCTTCCCCAAACCTCGTCGGCCAGTTCCACGATCATCCGCAGTTTCGCCCACTGCTCCTCCTCGGCCAGCACGTTACCTTCCTCCGTGGAGGCAAAGCCGCACTGCGGCGACAGCGCGAGCTGATCGAGCGCAACGTATTTGGTCGCCTCATCGATGCGCCGCTTGATCGCGTCCTTGCTTTCGAGCTGGCCGGTCTTCGAGCTGACGAGACCCAGCACAACGATTTGCTTGCCCTTGGGCACGAAGCGCAGCGGCTCGAAGCCGCCGGCGCGCTCGGTGTCGTACTCCAGGAAAAAGCCGTCGAACTTGACCTCGCCGAGCAGCTTTTCGGCAACGAACTCGTAGCCGCCGCTGGCGATGAAGGTCGAGCGAAAGTTGCCGCGGCAGGAGTGCATCGCGACCGTCATGTCGGCCGGCTTGCCCTCCAGCGCCTTGTTGGTCATCGCGGCGTATTTCGCCGGCAGCGAATCCGGATCGTCGCCGCGCCTCTTCGAATGTTCGCGTTCCTTCGGATCGCAGATCATCGACCAGGCGGTATCGTCCATTTGCAGGTAGCGGCATCCGGCGTCGTAGAATGCCCGGATCGCGTTCTGGTAGGCGGTCCCGACATCGTCGAAATAGGCGTCGAGGTCGGGATAGACCTGCTTGCTGATCGAACCGCGGCCCTGCCGGAAATGCAGCGTACTCGGCGCAGGGATCGTCATCTTCGGCGTCACCTTGGTGTGCGCCTTGAGGAACTTGAAATGCTCGACGTGCGGATGACTCGAGAAC
>JBAVBF010000220.1:0-11909 GCA_049586115.1 Thermoanaerobaculia bacterium
GTGGCGACGAATTCTTCGGCGGCTATCATCGCTACTTCCTCGGCCGGAAACTTTGGGACAAAGCGGAGTCATTGCCGCGATTTGCACGGCCGATGGCGGCCGCCGCGATGCGCGCCGTTCCGATCGCGCGGTGGAACGCGCTGTTGTCGCCGACCCGCGGTTTCATGCCGCGCGCGTTGCGCCGCGAGCGGGCCGGAGAACGCATTCACAAACTGGCCAACGCGATGACGGCGAGCGATCCCGACGCGCTCTATCGCCAGGTGGTCGAACAATGGCAAGGGCTCGTCCCCGGCGCGCGCGACCTGCCGATCGCGATTACCAGCCGCGCGGCGTGGCCGCGCATCGACGACTACATCGAACGGATGATGTACTTCGATCAGGTCTCGTACCTGCCCGACGACATCCTGGTGAAGGTCGACCGCGCCAGCATGGCGGTCAGTCTCGAAGCCCGCGAGCCGCTGCTGGATCATCGCCTCATCGAATTCGCGTGGCGGCTGCCGCTGTCGATGAAGTTGCGCGACGGCGGCGGCAAATGGATCCTCAAAAAACTGCTGGCGCGCTACGTTCCGCAAACGTTGATCGATCGCCCGAAGATGGGATTCGGACTTCCGATCGATCACTGGTTGCGCGGTTCGCTGCGCGAGTGGGCCGAGTCGCTGCTGAGCGAAACGCGGCTGCGGGAGGAAGGCTTTTTCGACGCGCAGGCCGTGCGGCAGAAGTGGACGGAACACCTCTCCGGACGCGGCGAATGGCAGCAGTATCTCTGGACGGTGATGATGTTCCAGGCTTGGCTCGACGCGCGCCGCGGCGATTACGCGGTCAGTGCTGAACCGGACGGCGTCGACCGATACTCTGCTCACGCTCCTTCAGCGCGATGACCAGAACCTGACCGTCCGGCGCGGTCATCAGCTGCGGTCTCATGTCGGTCGAAATCGCCCCATAGTGATCGACCGCGGTATTCATCGCGTCGTACTGATTCAGTTGGAAGGGATCGGTCGGATCCTGAACCGCGCCGCCGGCCGCAAACCGGCGAACGATCAACCAGCGCCCATCACTCATTCCCACCGGCAGGGCGATGACCTGCGGATCGCCGTTGGCGAGTACAAGCTCCGTGTTCGCGCAGTTCCAGTCGGCGCACGTTTTCACGGTCCAGAGATGCGTGATCGGAAAGCACGGACAGTCAGCGGAAACCGGCGCGGCGAGCAGCGCGGCCGTGACAGCAAAGAGAAGAAAGTTGCGCATGGCGAGTCTCCTGCGCGCGCGTCTTGAAACACTTGTGCCATCGCTGCAACGTCGTTTCAGGGCCACGGATGCGTCCGGCTTACATGGCGCAGCTATTGAAGTAGTGCGCCGTCGGCTGGTTCTAGCCCCGGAGCAGTAATGACCCGCAATCGTCAAATCATCGTTTTGGCAGTCTTTCTTTTCAGTGTCCCGATATTCGGCGCGACGTTCGTAGTTCCTGCTGACCGCGATCTGCCGCAGCGCGCCGATGGCATCGTGCTCGGGACCGTCCTCGATAGTTACCCGCAGTGGTCCGCCGACGGCAGCATCGAGACGCTGACGGTTTTCTCCGTCGGCGAAACCATCAAGGGCAATGTCCCGGCGACGATCAACATCGTCGAGCCGGGAGGCTCGATCGATGGTGTCTCCGTCGTCATCTCCGGCGTGCCGCATTTCGCACCCGGCGAGGAGGCGCTGCTTTTCCTGCGCAGGACAGGCGCCGACCGCTGGGCGGTTGCGGACCTCGCCGTCGGCAAGTTCACGTCGCTCGCGAGTTCCGGAGGGCGCATTTTGCAGCGCGACGCAGACGACATCACAGGGTGGGACGCGCAGCTCAAGCCGTTCGTGGACCGTCCTCGCGATGAACTGCGCTTTCTCGCGTTCATTCGGGCGGTCGCCGCGGGACGTCGCGATGCCGCCGGCGACTATTTCGTCGATCGCTCGCCGTTCCGGCCGCGCGCGGAATCGCTGGTTCCGCAGCCGGCCGTTGCGCCCTACAGCGCCACGTCGTACACGATGAACATCAGCGGCGCGCTCGGAGGCCGTTGGGCGGTCTTTCCGAACGCGGTCACGTTCTTCAGCGGAACGCAGACTGAACCCGGCGCGCCGGGCGGCGGCGTCACCGCGATTCAGGCGGCCTTCGCGTCGTGGGACAACGACTGCGGCTCCAACGTGAATTACGTCTATGGCGGCACGGACAACGGCACGCATACGCAAGGCCTGCACGGCGTCGACGGCGCGAACACGATCCTGTTCGAGCGCGACCTGAGCGCCTGGGGTGTCGCGCCGTTCTCCTGCAGCGGCAACAGCTACAGCGGCACGCTCGGCATCGGCGGCATCACCAACGCCTCCGGAACGAACTCGGTATCCGGCGAGACCTTCTCCACAACCCAGGAAGCAGATGTCGAGATGAATCGCGGCATCGCCAACTGCACGCTGCTCTTCAATAACGGAGATTTCAACAGCGCGGTCACGCACGAGGTGGGACACACGCTCGGCTTCCGCCACTCCGATCAGACCCGTAATTCCGGCGCCGCGTGTACGACGGATTCCTCCCTGGAATGTTCGAACACCGCCATCATGAAGTCGTTCATCTCCACGGGACTCAACGCCGCGCTGCAGGTCTGGGATCAACACGCGGTGCAGGCGGTCTATCCCGGCAACGTCTGTGCGCCAACGCAACCGCCGCCAACATGCACGGCGCCGTCGATCACAGCTCAGCCTGCATCCACGACGATCACCGCAGGCCAGAGTGCGACGTTATCAGTTGGCGTGAGCGGCACCGCGCCGTTCTCTTACCAGTGGTACATAGGGACCTCGGGCAACACCGCATCGCCGATCAGCGGCGCGACCGGTCCTTCGCTTACGGTGAGTCCCGCCGTCACGACCTCGTATTGGGCCCGAGTCACCAACAGTTGCGGCACTGCAAACAGCGCCACCGCGGTCGTGACCGTGAACGCCACCGCCGTAGCCAGGATGCGCCGCTCCGACTTCAACGGCGACGGCAACGCAGACATCCTTTGGCGGAACCCGCAGACAGGGCAGATCTATATCTATCTGATGCGAGGGCTGACCATCATCACCCAGGGATCGCCCGGCACCGTAACCGATCCTGCATTTCAAATCGTTGGTACCGGCGATCTCGACGGCGACGGCCGCTCCGACATTCTGTGGCGAAACTCCACCACAGGCCAGAACTGGGTCTGGTTCATGAACGGGGTCTCGATCATCAACCAGGGCGGCATCGCCGGCATGAGCGACGTGAACTGGAAAGTCGCGGGTGTCGCCGATTTCAATGGCGATGGCAGGGGCGACATTCTGTGGCGAAACAACTCGACCGGCGTGATGGCAATGTACCTTCTCAACGGTCTGAGCGTCATCGGCTCCGGAAACATCGGGACGGTCACCGATCCCAACTGGCTGATTTTTACGGGCGACTTCGATGGCGACCGGAAATCCGACATCCTTTGGCGTCATACCGTCTCCGGCCAGAATTATGTCTGGTTCCAGAACGGATTAAGCCGGGTTAGCGAAGGCACGATCGATACCGTAGCCACGGTCTGGAAGATCGGCACGGTCACCGACCTGAATGGCGACGGAAAGTCCGACATCGTATTTCGGAACAGCAGTTCCGGGCAGGTATGGGTTTACCTGATGAACGGTCTGATCAGGGCGAACCAGGGATCGCCCGGCACGGTGGCGGACCTCAATTTCGATATCGTCGCCGGCGGCGACTACGACGCCAACGGCACCGGCGATCTCTTGTGGCGCGAGTCGGCGACCGGCCAAAACTACATTTGGTTCATGAACGGCTTCTCCATCATGGCGCAGGGGCAAGTGGACGTGGTGGCCCCGCAGTGGCGCGTAGTCTGGTAAAGTGCACGCGCTTTTTTGAGGAGACGAATGTCCAGACAGGGTCAACAGCGCGAAAAAACGTACGACAACATTCGAAATTTCTGGGAGGCTGAGGCAGCCGAAATCGGCAATACACCGCAAGTCACGATTCGTGACCATTACTTTCGCATTCATGAGCTCCAGACTCTTCTGACTGTCATTCCGGCATCGTCAAACCTGCTGGATGTCGGGTGTGGGACCGGCTTCGGTACGCTTGCACTGGCGCGGCGAGGCCGGCGCGTGGTCGGCACGGATTACTCCCAGGAAATGATTCGATGGGCGAATCGGCTGATCGACGATCCCGCATACCGTACGGAGATCGCGACGCAGCTCAGTCCACTCTGGCCACTCGATGCGGGTGATCGTCAGATCGAGTTTCACGTCGGGAACATCGTCGACCTCCACCTCCCGGCGCCCCCGTTTGACACGATCACCGGACAGCGGATCCTGATCAACCTCCCGACCCACGCCGACCAGATGCTGGCGCTCCAAAACCTCCGCCGCGTCGCCACGGATGACGCCACGTTGATCCTGGTCGAAGCAACGCTGCAAGGACATGCCGCTACCGACGCCTACCGCCAAGCCCTCGGGTTGCCGTCGCTCGAAAAGTACTGGCATAACTGCTACGTCGACGAATCGAAGTATGACGAATGGCCGCAGCATGGCTGGACCGTTCAGCAGACTCTCAGCTTCGACACGTACATGCTGCTGAGCAAAGTCGTCTATCCTGCGGCGTGCGGTCCCGAGAAGTGCGCGTTTCTCTCGGGAGCGAATCAGGCAGCGATGGAGATCGCAACTCTCTTCCGCACCCGTTTTGCTGCTGCCGAGATCGGAGAGCGCGCCCTGCTCAATGCGTACACGGAGCGGGTCGCGAAGTACGACAAAAAAGAAGCAGCGGACATAGAGGCATGGGTCGGAAAACATGGAGATCGCTTGCCCGACTGGTCGCGCCTTGGCCATCAACGGCTTGTGGTCGCCCGAGCCACGCGGTGACATCGTCAATTCCGTCGGGCACGTTGCATGACTGCAGGATGATTGAACTGCCGCGCGTGCAGGATGCGCGCGGCAACCTCACGTTCATCGAGTCGTTGCGCCATGTGCCCTTTCGGTTTGAACGGGTCTATTGGATCTATGACGTTCCCGGCGGTGAGCGGCGGGGTGGCCACGCCTACCGAACCGCGCACGAGTTTCTCATCGCCCTCTCCGGCAGCTTCGACGTCGTTTTGGACGACGGATCGGCGTCCCGTGTCATGCCGTTGAATCGCTCGTATTTCGGTGTATACGTACCCAACCTGGTCTGGCGGCACCTGCAGAACTTCTCGACGAACACAGTCTGTCTCGTTCTCACATCGACGCCGTACACGGAGTCCGACTACATCCGCGACTACGATGAGTTCAAGAAAGTGACTGTAGCAACGTGACGACCGTCAACGATTGCAGGACAGTCGAACTGCCGAAGGTTTACAGACCGGAGGGCAGCCTTACAGCTGTACAAGGCGGCGTCGAGGTCCGATTTCCGATCGAACGCATTTATTACCTTTACGACGTTCCCGGAGGCGAGACCCGAGGAGGACATGCTCACTTGCAATTGCAGCAGGTCATCATCTCGGCGTTCGGTTCATTCGACGTCGTACTCGACGACGCGATCACGCGGCGCACCGTGACGCTGAACCGCGCCCATCACGGTCTCTACGTACCAACGATGATCTGGAGAGAGCTCGTCAACTTCTCATCGGGCGGGATCTGTCTCGTGCTTGCATCGGAAGTGTACCGGGAAGAGGATTACATTCGCGACTATGACCAATTCATCGATCTCAAACGCGGTGCACGTTCCGTTTCTTGATCTTCAGGCGCCTTACCTGGAGTTGAGACCCGACATTGATGCGGCAATCGCAGCCGTGCTCGCGCGTGGCTGGTTCATCCTGGGCGACGAGGTTCGCGCCTTTGAAAAAGAGTTTGCAGCGTACTGCGGTGCGTCGCACTGCATCGGCGTTAGCAACGGACTCGATGCACTGCATCTCGTGCTGCGGGCCTGGGATATCGGACCCGGGGACGAAGTCATCGTGCCCTCGAATACGTTCATCGCCACGTGGCTCGCCGTTTCGTACGCCGGCGCGACGCCTGTGCCCGTAGAGCCCGACACGCGAACCTACAATCTGGATCCGGCGCGGATCGAGGCTGCCATCACTCCTGCGACCAAGGCCATCATTCCAGTTCATCTTTACGGCCAGCCTGCCGATCTCGATCCGATCCTGGCCATCGCGCGCAGCCACGGGCTGAAGGTTCTCGAGGACGCGGCACAGGCCCACGGCGCACGCTATCGGGGCCGCCCGGCCGGCTCTCTCGGCGACGCGGCGGCCTGGAGCTTCTATCCTGGTAAGAACCTCGGCGCGATGGGCGATGGCGGCGCGGTGACGACCGGCGACGAACGTCTGGCGAGTCGGGTTCGCGAGCTCGCAAACTACGGTTCCTCGGCGAAATACGTGCACGATGAGAAGGGCTTCAATTGCCGCTTGGATGAGTTGCAGGCTGCCGTGTTGCGCGTCAAGTTGCGTGCCCTCGATCAGTGGAACGAACGTCGCCGCGCGCTGGCCGTTTTCTATCTTTCAGAGCTGGAAGACATGCGCCTCGATCTGCCCGCCGTGCACGACGGCTGCGATCCGGTATGGCATCTCTTTGTCGTCGCATCCGATGACCGCGACGCGCTGCAACGTGCATTGACGGAACGTTCTGTCGACACGCTGATCCACTACCCGCAGCCTCCGTTCGCGCAGAAGGCTTATGCCGAAATGGAGTCAGCCGGCGCGCGTTGCCCGCTCGCGACCGCGATCGCGCGGCGGGTGCTCAGCCTTCCGATGGGACCGCACGTTTCGGAAGAGCAGGCGCGGACTGTCGTCGCCGCAGTTCGCGGCGCCTTAGCGGTCATACGATGAATCAGCCGCTCGTTTCCGTCCTTTTCATTACCTACAACCACAAGGACTTCATCCGCGATTCATTGACGAGTACCGCCGATCAGGATTACGCCAACCTGGAAATCATCGTTGGCGATGACGGCTCTTCCGACGGTACGGCAGACATCGTGCGCGAAATTGCGGCGGCCTATCCAGCCGGCCGCATCATCCCCATCGTCGATGAAGGTCACCTCGGCATCACGGGGAACTGCAACCGCGTGCTGCGCCGGTGCGGGGGCAAGTACATGACCATGTTCGCAGGCGATGACATCATGCTTCCGGGCAAGATCGCGCGGCAGGTCGCGTGGATGGAAGAGGACGAACGCCGCGTCACATGTGGTCACGACGTCGAGATCTTCCGATCCGAGACGAATCAGTCGTTGGGCCTGTTCAGCAGCCTGACGCGTTTTCGCAGCGGGCGGGGAGCAGCAATGCACGTCGAACATGGTCTGCCGTTTCCGCCGATCTCACAGATGTTCCGAATGTCGGCAGTCCCCGCGGGGGGCTTCGACGATCGTCTGGTGCTCCTCTCCGACTGGAAGTTCGCCGTCGACGTCGTAGCGGCTGGCGGAGAGTACGGTTATGTGGACGGTGTTTACGCACGTTATCGGCGTCACGAGAACAGCGCGCTCACCTTGCCCTTCGAGCAGAAATACACGGACGGCATGGTGAACCTCGCCCTTGTGGAATCGGAGTACCCGGCGCTGCTTAACAATGCCGCGAGGTCGCGGAGGATGTGGTTTCTTCGTTGGGCCATTTCACTTGAGAACCGCGGCCGCCGAAGGGAGGCCCGCCAGTATCTACGAACAGCTTTCCGTGGCAGGATGAGGTTTCACTGGAAAGCGTACGCGGTGGCGCTCCTGCTGTGGATGCCCTCAACATGGAGCCGACGGCTCATCGCTCGTCAACAGGTTTTTCCATGGTGAACCGGGCGCGAGGGCTGTTCCGCACTCTTTACCACGCCGCTGAAGCGCTTGGACGTCCGGTGGGCGGTCTCCGTCCGCGCCGTATGTATGACTTCCTGGGCCGGCGCGCATTCGGACAACCCGAATATCGCTGGTTTCGTAATCGGTGGGGACATGAGCTCTATCTATCGCCTCACTATCACATCGATCGGAGCATCTTGAGTTTCGGTACGTACGATCGCGATCTTCACGAAATGTTCGAGCGCCTCCTTGAGCCCGGTATGGTGACGTTCGACGTCGGCGCAAATCTCGGTGAGATGGCGCTGCACATGGCCTCGAGGGTTGGCCGAACAGGTGCCGTCTACGCCTTCGAACCAGTGCCGGCGGTGAGCGAAAGGCTGCGGCAGAATGTAAACCGCAACGGTCTCGAAGAAATCGTTCGAATCGTTGCTTTCGCGCTCTCCGATGCTGATGGAGAGACCGAGATCGCTTACGCGGACACGAGTTCGAACAATCAGGGCCTCGCGTCGATCGTGAATTTCACTGAGCCGGTCGGTTCGCTTCGCGCCACGATCAAGACCATCACTCTTGATCACTTTGTGCGCGAGGAAGATATCGACCGAATCGACTTCATCAAGATCGACATCCAGGGCGCGGAGGCGCGTTTTCTCGACGGCGCGCGCGAGACGCTGAGTCGGTTTCATCCGAAACTCTTCATGGAGTTTTCGCCGGCCGATCTTTCGGAGGCCGGACTGACAAGCCGCGACCTGGCCAGGCGTATCGAGAGTCACGACTATGACATCCGCCTCGTCGGAAGAAATGGCGTCGGCCCGCCGATCCTTATCGCGAACCTTTCTGAATCCTTTGCCGCGCCGAACGTGCTGTGCTCGTATCGCGGACGACGATGACGCCGGACGCAACCAAGCCCCCGGCGGCTGACGGCGAGCGGTATATGCGTACTCTTTGGTCACGTGTTTTGTTCACCAGCGGTACGCGTGTATTCGTTGTCATCATCGGGATGGCGGTCCTTGTCGTGACCGCCCGCACGCTGGGCCCGGCCGGCCGCGGTGCGATCGCTGCCGTGACGACATGGACAGGGCTTTTCGTGACGTTTGGACATCTCAGTCTGGGACAGATCGCCATCCATCAGGCTTCGAAAGGACGCGAGGATTGGCTTCCGCCGACAGCCTCCGCTCTGCTCGTTGCGTGCGGAGCCGTAACGATTCTGGGGTGGGCGCTCGCAGCGGTGATGTACGCATGTTCAGGAGCGTTCGCAGGCCTTGCACCTCTTTGGATCATCGTCGGATTCATCGCGCTGCCGTTTCAGGTGTGGGAGCAGTACGGAAGTTCGCTCCTGATGGCTCTGGAACGCGTCGACCTCTACAACCGGATGCAGGTGATCGCCCGGACCACGGGCATCATCCTGCTGGTCGCCTTGCTTGCCGCGGGATATGGCGTGACGGGTGCGCTCGTCGCCATCGCCGCCGCGCAGGTTCTCGTCTCGTTCGCGGGCGCGAGGACGATCTGCAAGCAGATGCCCAGGCGATTTCCCTGGCGCGTCGACGCGTTTCGTGAGCTCCTCGGAGGTGGAATCCGATTGCATCTCAACGCCGTCGGATTCTTCCTGATCACCTCGACCGACGTGCTGATCCTGAATCACTTTCGAGGCAACGCCGCCACAGGCGAATACCAGTTGGCCACGCAATTGACGTTTGCGTTGCTGGTTGTCCCGCAGGCGGCTGCGGCGGTGTTGTTCGGGACCGTCGCTCGCCAGGGAAAAACAGGAGGGTGGCCCTACCAGCGAAGGGTGCTGGTGGTCCTTACGTCTTTGATGATCGTGGCGGCTGTTGCGTGCGCGGTTGCCGCGCCGCTGATGATCCGGATCGTAGCTGGCCGCGACTTTCTGCCGGCAGTTCCGGTGTTCAGAATTCTGCTCATCTCACTCATCGGCATGACGGTGGCAACGTTGATGGGACCGCAGTGGATCGCCCGAGGTCTCTTCCTGCAACTCTCTGGAATCATGATGGTTTTCGGTGTTGCGAACGTAGCCGCGAGCTTCCTGCTGACGCCACGTTACGGCATGTACGCCCCCGCGTGGACGAGCGCGATTACCTATTCGATTCTTGGCGTGATCGGAGTGGCGTTGGCGATCCGTTGCGATGCGGAAGCGCGGTCAGCCAGGCACGAGCCGGAGCGATAGCGGCGCTGTTGTATCATCGCGCGCTCTGACTAATGAGGGATCTTACCGAGCGCGTCCGTGCCGCAGAGTTCGAGTGTGTTCGTCATTATTTCGAGCCCGGAAAACGGATACTGGAGATCGGCGGCGGCAATGGCTACCAGGCAAACATCATCGCCTCGCTCGGCTGCACCGTCGTATCCATCGATGTCCCCGGTCGTCCGATACCCCGGGCGCAGTACTTCGAAGTGATCGACTATGACGGGGTCACCTTGCCCTTCGGCGAAGGTGAATTCGACCTTGTGTTTTCCTCGCATGTCCTCGAGCACGTGCGCGCGCCGGAGAAGATGTTGGCCGAAATCCACCGCGTAACGAAGCACGACGGCCGTGGCGTCCATATCCTTCCTTCGGCATTCTGGCGGCTCTGGACGATTCCCGCGCACTATCTTTACGCCATCAAGTACGTTCTGGGCAGGAGGGAGATCCCCGGTCTTCGTGATGCCCCTACTTTGAAAGCTACTGCGCACAAGAAGGGTTTCGTTCATGCGGCCAAGCGCGCTTTGTTTCCAGGCCCGCATGGCGAGTACACGAGTGCGATTGCCGAGATTTACTACTACACGCGCCGTCGCTGGTGCCGCGTGTTCCGAAGCAGCCACTTTCATGTGGACTTGGTGCGCCCGAGCCGCATTTTCGTCACCGGGTATGGCCTCTTTCCTTCGTTCTCGGTCAGGTCACGACGCCGATTGGCGATGATCCTCGGTTCGAGCAGCACGATTTTCGTTCTCTCGCCGTCATGAGGGAAGCGGAGAGTGTGAATCCCGCGATGCGCTTTCCGATCCGTATTCTCAACATCACGAGTACTCCCTACAGCACCGGCGGCGTCGAGACGCTACTGCTTCAAATGGCCGGCGAAACGGACGCGGACCGTTTTCGTGTGGCGTATTGCAACCTGTTTTTTCCCAATAGCAGGTTTGCGGAGGATCTCCGCGCGCGGCGCAAGGATGTGTTTTCGATCGGATCGCGGCACGTGGCAGGGTTGCCGTTCGCTCTCGCTCGCCTTACGGCGCTCCTAAGCGACTGGAGGCCTGATGTCGTGCACACACACATGCCCTACGCAACGATTGCTGGCCACGTCGCGGCTGCCGTGGCGCGCGTGCCGGTACGGATCGTGAGTCGCCATCACTCAGACGCACAGCTCGCTCCCTCGCTGAGGATGATCGAACGTCGGATCACGAACCGTGCGACCCACGTTGTTGCAGTTTCCCACTCCATAGCCGGCGAGCTGGTGGCCGCGGGACTGGACCCCGCTCGGATCAGCGTCGTGCACAATGGAATCTCGATCGACTCGATCGATGCCGCTCCTGACGTCACCGAGGTTCCCTGGCCGGCTGCGTGGAAAGACACGTTCATCATTGGCACGGTTGCCAATCTGTACCGCTACAAAGGCCACGACCGGCTCATTCGCGCGTTTGCCACCGTCGCGGAAATTCGTGAGGACGCACGGCTGGTGATCATCGGTGATGGGCCTGAACGCGAAGCGCTGCGGCGATTAGTCTGCGCGCTGGCTCTGGAGGAACGCGTGTTTTTCACGGGCCGCCGGCCGGACGTGCCCAGCCTTCTCCGCCTGATCGACCTTTACGTGCACCCAGCACTTACCGAACCATTCGGTATTGCAATCATCGAGGCGATGGCGGCACGCCTTCCGGTCGTATGCACGGCGGTCGGTGGAGTGCCGGAAATCATCCTCGACAGAGTGACCGGCAGATTGGTTCCCGCCGATGACGTTGCGGCGTTGGCGTCAGCGATTGTCGAAGTCATGAAGGATTCGCGAGCGGCCGCAGAAATGGGGCTGCGCGGACGAGAGCGTGTGGAGCGGGATTTTGCGATCGCGGGGACGACGCGCGCCATCGAAAAAGTCTATCTGACGGCGCTTGCATGCAGCTCAACCAGCACATGACCGCCGAAGTCGATACGGCCTCATTC